>CANKUF010000077.1 GCA_947486675.1 Acidimicrobiaceae bacterium | reverse complement strand
GAGTAGCAGCGCATCTACGCCTGCATCGCGCACTGGCGCCAGCAAACGTTCTGCCAACACCGTCACTTCGTCA
The DNA here is from genome assembly GCA_947486675.1 of Acidimicrobiaceae bacterium. Classification (GTDB taxonomy): domain Bacteria; phylum Actinomycetota; class Acidimicrobiia; order Acidimicrobiales; family Ilumatobacteraceae; genus UBA3006. The sequence goes on along the minus strand of CANKUF010000077.1, from coordinate 4,732 downwards.
CCAGTGGTTTGATCGCGTTCAACAAATTCGACGAACCCCGGACATGCAGCCGATGTAAGTGCAACATGTGCCTTCGTGTCGCGAATTGCATTCACATACGCACCTGAAGAAATTGTTCCTACTGTGCCAATGACGCCAACTTTTCCGTTCTGTGTTGCGCGCACCAATGCCCGCGCACCAGGCTCCACCACCCCAAGCACCGGTACGGGAAGTTCTGCAGCCAACTCATGCAAGGCAACTGAAGCTGCAGTGTTGCAGGCAATAACAACAATCTTCGCGTTGTAGTCATTCACCAAACTCCATGCCAACTCTTTTGCGTATTCGCGCACTTGCTCGGCTGGCTTATTGCCATACGGATACCTACCCGTATCACCGATGTACACCACATCTTCATGAGGAAGCAGGTCAATGACGGCGCGCGCAACAGTGAGTCCGCCAAACCCCGAGTCGAACATGCCGATCGGGCCAACTGCGCTATTTCGCTTATTTGGCATCGGCTTCCACAATACGCCAGCGCAATAGTCTGACTTGGTGCTTCTCGCCACTGTGCTTGCGTTAACCGCTGCCGTGCTTCATGCATCGTGGAATTTGCTGGTGAAGCAAAGTGCCGATCGTCGCCTTGCCCTATGGGGGCAATTCACTATTGGCGGAGTGCTCAGCGCAATCGCGCTCATCACATGGGCGCTCGTCGGTTCTCTGCCACATATTGCGTGGGAATGGGCATTAGTCAGTGGCGCAACGCATGTGCCCTACCTGATGTTGCTCTCTCGCGCATACGACCGTGGAGACTTCTCCATGTCGTACCCCATTGTGCGCGGTGCAGGTGCACTTGCTGCCGCTGCAGGCGGAGTGCTGTTTCTCAACGACACGCTTTCGCTCACGTCAACCATTGGAATTTTGCTTGCAGTGCTTGGACTATTCGTGCTTGCAAAAAGTGGATCGTGGCATGTTGTTGGTGCTGCGCTTGCCGTTGCTTCAACCATTGCCGTGTATTCCGTTGTTGATGGTCATGGCACGCGACAATCGCAACCCGTTGCTTACGCACTTGCACTCAACATTGCAGCAGCAATATTTGTTTCGTTGTATGCAAGTATCCGCAGTCGCAAACAGATGATTCCGACCATGCGTGCTCATTGGAAAATCATGAGTGCTGCGGGAGTATTTTCTACTGTCGCCTACATGCTGGTCATGATCGCGTATCGCCATGCACCAGTTGGTTATGTTGCCTCTTTGCGTGAATCAAGCGTGGTTCTTGCCGCATTTGCTGGGTGGAAAATGCTCGACGAGGGAGACCATCGCCGACGTATTACTTCTGCCGCGATTGTGCTCGTCGGACTTATTGTTCTGGTAATTGGCGGTTAGCGCGCAATTAAAAGTAGATGATTTTCTCGGCTGCAGCTTCAGCAGCATCGAGATCGTCGGTGTAAGCACCTGTTGACAAGTACTTCCAACCACCATCGCACACAATGAACACGATGGTTCCTTCTTCAATTTCACTCGCGACTTTCAGTGCTCCCGCAAGTGATGCGCCAGACGAAATACCAGCGAAGATTCCGCATTCTTGAACCAAACGGCGAGTCATTTCCAAGCTTTCGCGTGGACGAACGACGCGTTTGCGGTCAAGTAAGTCAATGCCATTCCAGTTTTCAAAAATTGGTGGAATGTATCCCTCGTCAAGGTTGCGCAATCCTTCAACGCGCTCACCAAGAGGTGGTTCAACGGCGATCAATTTGATATCCGCATTCTGTTCCTTCAGAAAACGTCCCACGCCCATGAGGGCTCCACTGGTGCCGAGGCCTGCAACAAAATGAGTTACTTCTGGAACGTCGCGCCAAATTTCTGGGCCAGTGGTTGTGTAATGCGCATTTGGGTTTGCATCATTTTGATACTGATGCATGAAGCACCACTCAGGATGTTCTGCTGACAACGCTTCAGCGCGACGCACTGCGCCGTTTGATCCTTCAGGGCCAGGAGTCAAGATAATTTCTGCACCAAACACTTCAAGCATCTGACGTCGTTCAATCGAAACGCTGTCTGGCATCAAGATGGTGATCGGGTTTCCCTTCACGGCAGCGATTGCAGCAAGTGCAATTCCGGTATTGCCCGACGAAGGCTCCATGATGCGCTGACCAGGCTTCAGTTTTCCGTCTGCAATCGCTTGCTCAATCATGGACTTTGCGATGCGATCTTTTACTGAGCCAAAAGGGTTTTGACCTTCAAGTTTTGCGATCAATCGCACTCGCGGGTTCGGAGACAGGTTGCTGACATCAACAACAGGCGTGTTGCCAATGAGGTCGAGGACGCTCTCATTGATCATCATGCGCGAACCGTGGATTGTTGACTGCATTGGTCATAATTCTAGCCCTGGGGAAAGGCCAATGGTTAGTTGTGCTGCTGAATTGCCGTTTCGGTGATTACGCCATCAATAATGCGGAAATTCCGTGGTTCAGGGACTCCGCGCTTCAGCGTGACAATCATGTACTGCCAACCCGGGTCTGGGGCTTGAGCAACGTCAGTAGAACTTGGATACGCCTCGGTATGGGTGTGACTGTGCACTACCCCAACGACTTCTAGCCCAGCATCTTCAGCATTTCGTTCGATCACCAAGTGTTGCTTCGGATTAATGGTGTACACCTTTGCCGAGTGCGCAATGTTTTCGCACGCGTGAAACTCCAGCACTTCATTTGCTGCGCTAGTACCCACCAACAGTCCGCAGGCCTCTTCTGGATAACACGAAATGGCGTGTTCGCCTATGGCTTGCAATACCTGTGGTGATACCAAAAGTGTGGTTTGAGTACTCATCGCATTTTCAGGCTACCCGTATGCTGAAACGAACGATATGAATGCACAAAACAAGCAGAACGAGCGGGAGCACCTAGACCGGGTGGTTGCCAGTAATCGTAAGGCCAGGCACGACTACACCATTGTGGATGTGGTTGAGGCCGGCATTGTGCTGCTCGGAAGCGAAGTGAAAAGCGTGCGATCGGGCCAGGTGCAACTTGCCGACGCATATGCGCATGTGGTGAACGGCGAAATGTGGCTCGACGGAATACATATTTCCTCCTACGCATTTGCTCACGGAGTTGGTGCGCACGAACCCATGCGCCGCCGCAAGCTGCTCCTCCATCGCGAACAGATTCGGCGTATGCAAGACCGCATCAACAAGGAACGCCTCACCATTGTTCCGCTTGAAGTGCGCTTCAGCAAAGGTCGCGTGAAGGTTGATATTGCACTAGCCAAGGGCAGACAAAAAGCCGATCGCCGTCAGGCCATTGCCAAAAAAGAATCTGAACTTGAAATGCGTCGCGAAGCTGGGCGCCAAAAGAAACAAGGCAATAACTCCTGAATAAATGCGCACACCGTTGCCGTACACTGACGGGGCAAGCAAAGTTAACGGGGCTGACAGGTTTCGACGTCAGTGTCGCTGGCCGAGCGTGCGACCCGAGTTGCTCAGACTCGTAAAACGGGGCAAAAAAACAACTGCCAACAAGCAGTTCGCTCTCGCCGCCTAATTAGGGGGTAGAGAGCAACCGTGAGCCGCAAGGTCGCACGGGGCCAATTCACCGCAGCCCGGCAACAGAAGCGGGGAATGACATTGGGAAAGACCGATGACGTTGAGAAAGACCAATGACCGAATGGAAAGACATTCCGCGGGTTAGTGCTTAGGCATTAACCAATCGACCCGCCGATGTTGCTGCGTAGCAACAGTGTCGGGAATGGTCGTATCACGGGCGTTCAACGGCTGATGGACGGGGGTTCGATTCCCCCCAGCTCCACTAGTTGCACAATTTACAAACTGGAAATGATTTCTTCGCTGACGACGCTGAAAAAAGCTCCGCTAGCTGGATTGAAGTCGCCATGCAAAATTTCAGCGTCTAGATCTATCCCATTTGGCCAAGACAATGTTTTTGTAACAGGATCAATTCCAACCAAGGCAAGAAAGTCATTTGAGTTCAACTGCTCGGTAATCCCCTGCCAGTTTGCGTGGAATGAAAGCTCACGCTGTAGGCCATCTTCGAACGAAATCAAAAGATTTCTTTCGCCTAAATATTTCACTTCACGGATCCGTGCGCAGGTCTTCATACGGTGAAGATTATCTGAGTGGCTCAATGACATCAATGGATCTCCCTTCTTGAATTTGGTTCCAGGCATTTAGAACTTCACTTTGATACAGCGTTAACCATTCGCGGACAAGCCGTTGGACACGATCCGGAATCTCTCCCCTCAATACTTCGCAGTTACTGATCCGAACTATCGCTGAAAATTCGCCGTAGTACACGTGAAAATGTGGCGGATTGTGGTCTCGTGAGTAGATATAAATAGAAATTCCATAAAACGACGACAATTTTGACACGATTTCATGTGTGAGCATCTCAGAACCTTTGGCAGGTAGTTTTTAGATGTGAAAAAGACACCTTCTCGGTTCGCGCCCATGTCCGATCGTCTCTCTGGGCTCGGGGCCGCAAAGTGGGCGGTTCATGTTGAAGGCCTAGCTCGAACAGCTGCAGGCGAAAAGGTGACGTTCCTGTCTATTGGTGAACCCGACTTGCCACCGCCTGCAAGCGTGCTTGATCAAGCCGTTGCTTCCATGCGCGGCGGACGTTTGAAGTATGCAGCGGGACAAGGTGAACAAGTTGCACTTGACGCAATTGCTACTCACCTCTCGCGTCGGTCGGGACAAGAAGTTTCGCCGGATCAAATTGTGTACACCGCAGGAACACAAAACGGTTTG
>CANKUF010000076.1 GCA_947486675.1 Acidimicrobiaceae bacterium | reverse complement strand
CATTGCAGATGCAACGCTGCTCATTAACACCACATCGGTGGGAATGGGAACAGATGAATCACCAGTGGGCCCAACATTTCTGCACAGTTCCCTGATCGCACTAGATGCGGTGTATCACCCTCTGGACACAGCATTCATTGCCCAGGCCCAGATGGCGGGGGCCAGCACTGTTGACGGTTTGTGGATGCTGATATGTCAAGCAGCGCGTCAAGAAGAACTGTGGTGTGGAATGACTCCAGACCTACAGGTGATGCGCGATGCTGCATTACGTGAACTTGCGCTACGCACGTCGTAATTGTCCCGATTCCTGAGGGGGTGCACGGGTAGCCTGTAGGGCATGTTGCGTTATCTCACTGCAGGAGAAAGCCACGGCCAAGCGTTGGTCGTCATTGTTGAGGGCCTTCCTGCTGGCATGAAGGTGACCGCCGAAGACATTCAGGCAGAACTTGGGCGTCGTCGCTTGGGTTATGGACGCGGACCGCGTCAGCGTTTCGAGCAAGACGAAATTGTGCTCATTGGCGGTATTCGCCACGGACGCACCTTGGGCTCACCAGTTGCCATCGAAATTAAGAACTCAGAGTGGTTCCGCAGCGACGTGTGGCATGAGGAAATGTCGCCCGCACCGGGAGCAACGAAGAAACCGCTTACCCAGCCGCGACCAGGACACGCCGATTTAACTGGCATGCAGAAATATGGGTTCACCGATGCGCGTGATGTGTTGGAGCGGGCGAGTGCTCGTGAAACGGCAGCGCGAGTAGTTGCTGGTGCGCTGGCCAAATTGCTGTTGAAAGAAATCGGCGTCGACATTTTGTCGCACGTAACCCAGATGGGCTCGGCTAAGTCGGTTTCAAATGTGCGACCAACAATTAGTGATTTGTCTGTTGTCGACGATTCGCCAGTTCGCGCTTTTAACAAAGAAGCCGAACTTGCCATGATTACCGAAATTGAAGCCGCTGCAAAAGACGGCGACAGTCTTGGTGGAATTGTTGAAGTGCTCGTATACGGCTTGCCAATTGGGCTCGGTAGCTATGTGCATTGGGATCGCAAGATCGATGGTCTGCTCGCGCAAGCAATCATGAGCATTCAAGCTGTCAAGGGTGTTGAAATTGGCGACGGCTTCGAAGTTGCCGGTCGACGCGGAAGTTTGGCCCACGATGCAATCTCGTGGGACGCCGAAACCAAGTCATATCGTCGCGAAACCACCCTCGCAGGTGGAACCGAAGGCGGCATGACAACGGGTGAACTTATGGTGGTTCGCGCTGCGATGAAACCTCTTGCAACGCTGAATCGACCAACACTAAAAACCATAGACACGGTGTCGAAAGAAGAAACAGTCAGTTTCAAAGAGCGCACCGATGTCACTGCTGTTCCAGCCATGGGAGTCGTTGCCGAAACCATGGTCGCTTTGGTCTTGGCAGCAGAAGCGCAACGTAAATTTGGTGGAGACTCGGTAGAAGAGTTCGTTCGCAATGCGGCGTCATACGCTGCATCAATCCAGTGAATGCACGCCACGCAATCGTTTTGGTCGGCTTAATGGGATCGGGTAAAACCACCGTCGGAAAACGAATTGCGCAAGAACTCGGGTATCCATTTGTTGATTCAGATGACGTGGTCGCCAGTGTTGCCGGCAAGTCAGTGCGAGAAATATTTGCCCAAGATGGGGAAGCAAGGTTTCGTCAATGTGAATGTGATGCTATTAAATCGGTACTTGTTGGCAGGAAATCCTCTGTTGTGTTGGCCACAGGTGGTGGTGCGGTTATTTCAAGCGAAAATCGCTCGCTCATTTCTGAACAAGCCTCAAACGTGGTGTGGCTCGATGCATCGGTTGAAGATCTAGTTGTGCGCACAAAACAGAGTGCAGCACGACCATTGCTCGACGGCGATGCCGCCGCAACGTTGCAGTCGCTCAGTAACCAGCGCTCGGCATGGTACGAAGAAGTCGCAACTGTTCGCATTGACACCCGCGGAAAAACAGTTGCAAAAGTGTGCTCAGCAGTGATGGAAGCAATCCGTGAAGGTGCCGATCATGAGTAACCAACAGGTTGTACGAGTTGAACTGGGAGAGCGGTCTTACAACGTGGTTGTTGGGTCTGGCGTGCGCTCGCAAATTGCCAGCATGGTGCCGGCAACAGCGAAGCGAGCAATCATCGTGACGCAGGCAACTATTCCATTTTCAGTAGAAGAAAGTTTGGTTGCAGCAGGAATTTCAACGCGCACCATCAACATTGGTCCGGGTGAGGAATTCAAATCTCTTGCAACTATCGAAATGATCATGCACGAATGCGCGCAATTTGGTCTTACGCGAAACGATGTGATTATTGGGGTTGGGGGAGGCATGGTCACAGACATTGCTGGCTTTGCTGCTTCGGCTTGGCATCGCGGTATCGCCGTTGTGCATGTGTCCACAACGCTGGTTGGCATGGTCGATGCTGCGATTGGCGGTAAGACCGGAGTGAATCTTGCTGAGGGAAAGAATTTGGTCGGTGCGTTTTGGCAACCACGTGGAGTGCTGTGTGACACTGACGCACTCGCCAGCCTGAGCCCGCGCGAAACGCGATGTGGCAATGGAGAGATGGCCAAGTATCACTTCCTCACAGGAGACGACTTGTTGAGTCTTGATCTCACTTCGCGAATTGCGCGATGCGTTCAAATTAAGGCTGACATTGTTGGTGCAGATGAGCGCGAAGGCGGTCGTCGAATGTTGTTGAACTACGGACACACGCTTGCACACGCCGTAGAAATTGCCACCGACTTCTCCGTTGCTCACGGCGAGGCTGTAGCAATCGGGTTGGTCTATGCAGCATTGCTTGCGCGTGAACTTGGACGAATTGATGACCAACGCGTGGTGCAGCACCGTCAAGTAGTGGAAGGCGAATACGGATTGTCATGTGCGCTTCCAAAAGGTGTGTCTCACGATGAACTCATTGCGCTGATGCATAGCGACAAGAAAGCGCTCAGTGGATTGACATTCGTGCTCGATGGCAGCAATGGGGTCGAACCAGTAACTCCCGTGAGTGTGGATGCAGTTCGCTCGGCGCTTGGCCGTATGGAAGTACGCTAGAACCATGGCTAAGTCCGCGAAACGCGTGTTGCTCCTCAATGGCCCAAATCTCAATTTGCTGGGTGAGCGTGAGCCAGAAATCTACGGAACCGCAACTTTGGCTGACCACATTGCGTCGGCAACACAAACAGCAACCGAGTTAGGGCTTGCAGTCGACAGCTTGCAAAGCAATAGCTCGTCAGAACTTGTCAATGCAATTCACTCTGCACGCGCGACGCATGACGCAATCGTCATTAATTCTGGAGCATTTACGCACTATGCATGGAGCATTCACGATGCACTTGCAGCCTTTAGCGGTCCGGTTATTGAAGTGCATATTTCTAATCCGAACACGCGAGAAGCATGGCGACACGAGAGTGTGATTGCGCCGGTTGCATCGGGCACCATCGCTGGTTTTGGCGGACTTGGTTATTCACTTGCCATGCAGGCAGTTGCGCGTTTACTGCAAGACAAGTAATCGATAGGCAGCACAATGCCGCGTCCGAAATTTCTTCCACTTCGTGTTGATGGGCGAGTGCAGACCGTCGCTCAACGCATTGGTGAAACCTATTCGGCAACCGCAATGGTGGTGTCGTCGAGTGAGAACATTCGTTACCTCACCGGGTTCACAGGTTCTGCTGGCGTATTGATTTGTCGCCAAGATGATTCGGTGTTGGTCACTGATGGCAGGTACACAGAGCAAGCGCATGCTCAAATTCGCGATTCGGGTGCAGACGTTCGCATCGTAGAAGCGCGAACTGCTGCCGCAACGCTGGAAGCAGTGGCGTCAGAACTCACGCTTAACGCACTGTGCGTATGTGAGGCATCAGATCTTTCTGTTGAGACTCACGCTCGCTATGTTGCAGCACTGAACACAGAGTTGCTTCCAGCGGTTGGTGTGGTCGAAGAACTGCGTCGCACGAAGACCGAGGCAGAAATTGAACGCATGGCATTTGCCGCAGAAACTGCCGACAAGGCTTTGTCTGATGTTCGAGATCTACTGGTGCGCTCAATGAGTGAACCAGTCACCGAACGAGACGTGCGAGATGAGTTGGAATACCGAATGCGTCGTCACGGTGCAGATGGCCCAAGTTACGAGACAATTGTTGCCACCGGACATAACGCAGCCAAACCACACCATCGCCCAACCGAGCAACTACTTCGCGAAGGTGATTCGGTAGTCATAGATGTTGGTGGATTAGTGGACGGCTATCACTCGGATATGACTCGTACATACTTGTTAGGAGCAGTTGATCCGGTTTTGCAGACCATGTTTGACGTGGTTTCCGAATCACAATCACAAGGTGTTGCAGCGGTGCGAGCAGGTGTATTACCCAGTGAAATTGATCGCATCTGTCGAGAATGGATAACCGAAGCAGGGTTTGGTCCTGAGTTTGTGCATGGAACAGGTCATGGCGTTGGTCTGCAAATTCATGAATCACCGTGGCTGCGTGCTCAGTCAAACGAGCCATTGCGTGATGGAGAGGTGGTGACTGTGGAGCCTGGCGTCTATCGTGTAGGTCTCGGTGGCGTGCGAATTGAGGACTTGCTCCTTGTACGCGCGGCCGGAAGTACAACTCTTACTCACACTCCGAAGGACAGCCTGTGCCTGCAATCTCAACAAACGATTTAAAGAACGGAATTACCCTCAACCTGGATGGCACCTTGTACACGGTGGTGGAATTCCAGCACGTGAAGCCGGGCAAGGGTGGGGCGTTTGTTCGTTCCAAGTTGCGTAACTTGCGCAGCAACAACATGCTTGAAAAAACGTTCAACGCTGGTGTCAAGGTAGAGCAGGCGATTCTTGA
>CANKUF010000075.1 GCA_947486675.1 Acidimicrobiaceae bacterium | reverse complement strand
CTTTAGAGGATCCTGCTGGACTAGGCGTTGAGGCGGTTCGTCCAATTCGCGACGACATAAAGAGACGAGTTGAAGACTTGATTGCCGATTTATCCATCAGCCTCAATTAACTCCATAATCAAAAAAGCGAAAAGCCCCGGTCGAAAGACCGGGGCTTTTCTATGACCAAAGGTCTATGTAATTACTTGCTATTAACCAACGCTGCCTGTGCAAGTGCTGCAGTCTTGATTGCTCCTGCGAGGGGTGCATATCCAAGAGCATCTGCTGATGCTGGGCCGTAATCGTTGATCATCCACTTAGCGAAGTCAGCAACAATTGCATTCTTTGCACTCTTTGCTGTCTTTCCAAGCAAGTAGGTAACTGCAACAATTGGGTAACCAGTCTTGTTGTTGGCTTGCTTGTAGTCGAAGGTCACGAAACCTTTAGCGTCAATTGTGGCTCCACCGATCATCGAAGCTGCAGCTGCTGCTGTTGGTGCGGTGTAGATGCCGGCAGCATTCTTGATGAGTGCTGACTGCATGCCCTTTGCTGCACGTGCCGAATCGGTGACGAATGAAACTTCGGTAAATCCGATGGTTCCATTGTTGTCTGCGATGTAGTTAGACACGTTTGCTGAACCGCTTTGACCCTGGAAGCGACTTCCGAACGAAGCCACCTTCGAAGATCCACCAGGAATTGCTGTGGTGAATGAGTCGTTTGTTGTCCAAGCTTCGTTGGCGTACATCTTCAAGAAGTTCGTGAAGTTGTTAGTGGTTCCCGATCCATCTGAGCGGTATACAACCGTGATGTCCTTGTCTGGCAAGGTGACGCTCACGCGCTTGTACTTGGCAATGGTCTTGCCGTTGACTTTTACTTCGTAAGTCGACTTGTCATTCAAGCCCTTTACGTTTACTGCCAACTCGCCTTTTGCACCAACGGTTGCTGTTCCAACTGCCTTCTTGGTACCTGCATCGACAACTTCAACCTTCTTGCCCTTTACAGACTTGAGTGTTGATGGAATAAGCGACACGGTTACTTGTGCAGCAAATGGACCTACTGGCTGCCACTGTGCCTGAGCACCCTTCAAGTCGCTCTTCTTCTGGCTGTTTGACCATGCTGGATTAGCGCGCATATCAGCAGCAATGTTCGTGTCATTCCACTTGGTGATAAGACCAGCGAAAATTCCGTTTACTGTTGCCGAGCTGAGTGAAAGAGTTGCTCCCTTGATTTCGTCGAGACGGTAAGCAACTGAAATTGCACCGCCAACGTAAGGCACGTATACCCAGTCAAACGATGCTGCTTGAGTTGAAGTTACTGCTGAGTCTGAACCACCAAAATCGGTGAGGTTTGCTTTGAAGTCTGACTTGCCCTTTGTTGAGCCGCCGCCTGGGTTTGCGTAGGTGACGTTGTGGCCGGTTTTTGCGTTGTAGTTCACTGTCGCGTTAGCGAGGAAGTTCTGTGGGAATGTTGCACCCGAACCACTTGCGCTTTCCGCAAGTGCTACCGATGATGTTGCAAGTGAAGCAACGACTGAAACGCCGATTGCTGCAACAACTTTACGAATATTTCGCATGTGTTTTTGATCCTTTGTTTGGGTCTTCTGACAAGAAGACCGTACAAAGGTGGGCTTACAACCAGATTTCGCCCGAGTTGACCTGCGCCTAACAGCAAGTGAACTGTTGGTAAACGATCAGCCGAATTTGCCCTGTACGTAATCTGCAGTACGTGAGTCGTTTGGAGTCGTAAACATTGTTCGAGTTTTGTCTGCCTCAACCAGGTAACCCGGACCACCATCGGTAAGGAAAAAGGCGCAATAATCGCTGACGCGACTTGCCTGTTGCATGTTATGGGTCACGATCACCACGGTGATTTTCTCGGCAAGTTCTTTAATGGTTTCTTCAATGCGAAGCGTGCTGCCTGGGTCGAGAGCCGAACACGGTTCGTCCATCAGCAGTACTTCTGGCTCAACGGCGAGTGAACGGGCGATGCACAAACGTTGCTGCTGGCCACCAGAAAGTGAACCGCCGCTTGCATCTAAACGATCTTTTACTTCCTTCCATAAACCAGCACGGGTGAGGCATTTCTCCATCAGTGCTTCATCGTCATCTACTTTGATGTGTGCAAGCTTTAAGCCAGACAACACATTTTCGCGGATCGTCATTGCAGGAAACGGGTTCGGCTTCTGAAACACCATGCCAATTTTCAAACGCATTGCAGCTGGGTCTACTTCGCGAGCATAAATATCTTGACCATGAAGACGCACTTCACCAGCCATCGCTGCACTTGGAATGAACTCGTGCATGCGGTTGAGCAGTCGAAGATACGTTGACTTTCCGCAACCAGATGGCCCAATAAGACCAGTCACGCTACGTGCAGGGAACTGCAAAGAAACTCCGGCCAGTGCGTGGTGATCGCCGAACCAGGCATGAGCATCACGCGTTTCTAGACCGGCAAACTCAGTATCGAGCACTGCAGTATTTGATGTTGTATCAGTCATTGGAGTTCCCTTTTGTTCACTACGTACGGAAGTATCTACTTTTTCCATGGTTAACGCTTGTCCTTGCCGGCTACATATCGAGCCAAGGTGAACAAGCCGAAAACCACAATGAGAAGAACGAGTGCACCTGTCCACGCACGATTGATGGAATTCTCAGTTCCAATTTGCAGCATGCCGAAGATGTACATCGGGAGCGAACCGATTGGTCCGCTTACAGGATTGAACACGAACGACGTATTCGACAACGCAGTTGCCAGCAACGGTGCAGTCTCACCAATAACTCGTGCCACGCCCAATAGGCCTGCGGTGATCAAACCACTGCGCACTGTTGGCAGCACAACGATGAGGGTGCTCCGCCACTGCCGCGCGCCAAGGGCGTAACCAGCTGAGCGCAAATCATCGGGAACGAGCTTCAATACTTCTTCTGAAGTTCGAGCAACTGTTGGAAGCATCAAAATGCCAAGCGCAAGAGCGCCAGCAAGCGCACTAAAGGTTCCGGTTGCATCAACAAACGTTGTGTAAATGAAAAGCCCAGCGACGATGGATGGCACACCACTCATTGATTGAATGACTACTCGAACCACACCACTAAAACGCCCGCGAACTTCGGTGATGTACAAACCGCTCAAAATTCCCAACGGAAGAGTAATCACTGTTGCAATAAGCACCATCAGTAACGAGCCCACGATTGCGTGCGCCGCGCCACCCATGTCCAGGAAGTCATCTGGCGTGGTTGTTCGCATATCAGAAACAATGAAATTAGGTCGCAATCCCTTAACGCCCTTAAATGCCACGCTGACGAAAATGGAAATCCAGGGAGCGAATGCAATCACTGATGCAGCAGCGATGAGCAAACGTGCGCGAGAGTCTTTGCGCTCTTTTGTGCTCAAACTGCGATTACGAAAAAGAGTAAAAGCTGCAGCAAGGGCAAACAACACGACCGCCCACCCGTCGGGACCAGCAAACCCTGTGAAGAGCACCACTACATAAGCAATCAACGCACCGAGCAACAAAGTGAGACCGTTGTTCCTGCGCGCTGTCTTTTCTTTTTCCCACGGACGCGTTGGAGTTGCTTGCATGCTCATGCCGCAGCTCCCTTTGTTGACCTGGTAACAATCGATGAAGCAATCATGTTGACGGTGAGCGTGAGAATAAAGAGCACGAAGCCAGCTGCTACAAGAGCTTTAATTTCATCAGGCGTTGCTTCACCAAACTTCGTTGCAATCAACGAAGCAACGTTGCCGCCCTCTGATTCCAAAATTTTGAAGGTGTAACGGAAGTTGATGTTGAGCAACAAATACACCGCGATGGTTTCACCAAGCGCGCGACCAAGACCAAGCATTGCTCCACCAACTACGCCGCTCTTGCCGAATGGAATAACCACCGTGCGAATTGCACCCCACTTCGTTCCGCCGAGTGCAAAACATGTGTCCACCAATTCACGCGGTGTGCGTGAATACACCTCGCGCGCTACTGAAGTTGTAATCGGTACAACCAATGAAGCGAGCACGCATCCGGCAACGAATGGGCTACGACCAAAGTTGTCGGAAATAGTATTAAACAACGGGAACCAGCCGAGACGGTCTGACAAGAAGTACGCCCAGCGTTCACCGAAGCTGGTGAATACCTGCACACCCCACAAACCAAAAATGAGCGATGGAATTGCAGCAGCGAGGTCGAGCAATGCAATCAGAACTCTGCGAACTTTTTGTGGAGCGTAAAACTCCAAGTACAACGCGCCAGCCATGGACATTGGAACAGCGAACAACATCGCAATTAACGAAACAATGGCGGTTACAACAATCATCGGCCCAATGGAGAAGTCGTTTGGAATTACTCCGTCTTCACTTCCTGCGACCCAATTTGAACCGGTAAGAAACTTGAATCCTGAAGTGCTGAAAACTTCAATTCCACGTGCCAGCAGGAACACGCCAATAAGACCAAGCAAGACCAACGAAGTCAGCGCACCTGCACTAACGATGCCACGAAAAACTTTGTCGCCCCGACTATGCACCACATGCATTTCACGCTTTACCGGTGCGGCGATGTTCACGACAGAAGTTTGTCAGTGACGGGTTATTTCGAGATGAGGTTTAGGTGAACGACAGGTAAACAGTTACGCCGAGAGTGCGGCGGCAAATGCTTCGGGTTGAGGCGTTTCAACCCCGATGATCGCTGGCTTGCCCGAAGTTGTCACCACCAGTACCTGTTTGGCCCGGTACACCGACATGAAGGCGCGACTGCCCTGGGGCAGCCCAACCTTTTTGCTCACCGAAAATGTGCCCGCACAGACCACCCCAGGCAGATAACTACCCCACAACCGCAGCCTCAACAGGCGAATGGTTGCCTTGCGATCGAACACCTTGGCCGAGGTAATGCTTGACCGACTGACCACCAGCTTGCGCTTGAGCGCCCACAGTGCATCTATGCCCGTGAGCGTGATGATCAGTTCGTCGTGAGTGACTTGAGTGGTAACTGCCATAACGGCAGCAACATT
>CANKUF010000074.1 GCA_947486675.1 Acidimicrobiaceae bacterium | reverse complement strand
TTTCCACGAACTTGTTCTGGGGCTAAATATTTTGCAGTGCCCATCATGATGTTGTCATGGGTGAGGTCCGCCTCAGTTGAAGTCATTGCTTTAGCAATACCGAAGTCGGTAAGCAACACGCGACCTTCTGGTGTGAGCAAAATATTGCCGGGCTTCACGTCGCGATGAATGAAATTTTTGTCGTGCGCTTCGTCTAGTGCTGCGGCAATGGACATTCCAATGTGAATAGTGAGTTTTGGCCCCAAACGTTTTTGTTTGTCAAGCAACTCACGCAAACTTTTGCCCTTGACGTATTGCATGATGACCGCTTGTTGACCATTGTGTTCAATGCAGTCATAAACAGCGACAATGTTTTGATGTGTGATTCCTGCACATGCAATGGCTTCGCGTCGAAAACGTTCGGCAAGTGTTGCATCATTAACAAGATGCGGGCGAAGTAATTTGACTGCTACTTTGCGATCAAGAAACGTGTCTTTGGCAAGCCACACCACTGCCATTCCACCGTGAGCAATTTTGCTCTCTAAGAGATAGCGGCCTCCAATGAGACCAGGGAGCACACTTTTTTCATCCATCGCTGTGAAGCGACGCTAGTGCTGAAGCCCCTTATGAATCGGGGATATCTCCACCGAAAATCGAAAGGTCGTAGTTACGGTTTTGTGTGAAACGCAACACCAATAGTTCCGGCACCCGTGTGTGTGCCAATAATTGGTCCGATGTCGCCGACAATGATGTCCCCTGAGTAGATCTCGCGGAGACTTTCTACGAAAGCTTCGAAATCGTTGCAATTTGCTTGCAAAACAGCAAGATTTTCGATTGGGCCTGCATCACGCACTTTCTCAATCAAAAAGGCCAACGCCTTACTGCGCGTGCGTTGCTTGCCACCTTCTTCAATTTTTCCGTCAACGACTTCGATTATCGGCTTGATCGATAGAGCAGAGGCCATCATTGCTTTGGCCCCACCAATTCGACCGCCTTTTTTCAGATTCTCCAAGGTGTCAAGTGCACCCCATACTTTGGAGCGATTGGCAAGGTTTTCGCCAGTGGCCACTACTTCGTCAAGTGATGCACCCGTTTCTGCAAGTTTTGCGCATGCAATGACCGTGATTCCCTGACCCATGCTTCCTGAACGGCTGTCGACAACGCGCACTGAAATGTGTCCTGCAACTGCCTTGGCTGCGAGTTCGGCGCTTTGCATGGTGGCGGAAAGAATTCCCGACAAAGAAATCATCACAATTCCCGTTGCACCCTCAGCTGCCAATTTTCGAAATTCGGCTTCAAACTGTCCTGGGGAAGGTGCTGCAGTTTCGGGAAGCACTGGCGAAGAGTCACAACGCTTCCAAAATTGCTCGGTGGTGAGATCTTGTCGGTCAATGAACTCGTGTTCACCAAATCGAACCGATAGCGGAACGATTGAAATCTTGTATTGATCGACGATGTATTGAGGAAGGTCGCAGGCGCTGTCGGTGACGATTCGAATGGTCATGTAATTAGCGTACTGCAGGATGGTTTTCGACTGCTTTCACGCGGTGCTGCTTGCGCCAGTGCGCAATCCACCAAGACGCCAAAAGCAATAATGCAACGCCAGTGACCAATTGCCCAAGGCCAGCAAGTGCGCTCACGCGTGCGGAAAGGCGAATACGTTTCCCCACTTGTGCCGTCCCGTCGGGCGTGTACAGCACCACCTCAAGGGGGAACGTTCCGTTTGCACGAGCAACCACTGGAACGATCAGGTCAACAGCGGAATTTGCGGCAACCGTAACTACCTGCGGTTTTTCAGGAAACGTGAGCTTCGCACTAGACAGCGTGACCAGTACCGACAACGGCATGTTGGCACTGTTGCGCAATTGCAGACGAAGGTCGCTTGATTTTCCACTCAATGTGAATGTCAATGACTCAGGAACACTGACCGAAGCGCGAAATGCGCGAAGTTGTGATCTGAAGCCTTTGAGATATACGGCAAATCGATCATTATTCAACGAGTCGCTTTGAATGAGGAGAAGTTCATCTTCCCACCACATTCGCTGTGGTGCATCGGCTGACAACATTGACTGCGTCGATGAAATTTCATCAACAACTAGTTGCAATTGTGGTCGCCGAGCCCGCAGGTCGATTGGTGCACCACTTGGCATGGTGAGTGGTGTGGATGCTTCGGTCGCACGTTGAATTGAACCAAGCGGGCGAAGTGTTATTTGTGGTGCATTCGACAGTGCAACAAGGAGTGAGTTCAAAAGCACAGGGTTGGGGAGCGACCCATCAAGCGTGGAAATAATGAGGTGGTGATCTAGCGGCTGCCGTTGACCCAGTGCTAGTTCACCTTGTTGGGCAATGATTTCTGCCGCCACAGCCATGCTGGTTTGTACAGGGTTTGTGTTGCTTGCAGAAAGCGAGGTCGCATACCGTGGGTCCGCAACCGCAATTGACACTTTGGCTGTTGAATCACCGATGTAATTTGCACGGTATTGCTTCGTATATGAATCGAGAGCGCCAAGTGATTGAGCGGCTTGTGGAGAAAACACCACGTTGTTGAAGCCGGAGCGAGCAAGCAGTGAAATTCCATCAGTATTTATTGGGCGAGTGGAGAACCACGTTCGCGGGTTTATTCCTGCGTCGCCGTTGCGAGTATTCAAAATTTCGATGCCCCGAGCAAGTTGCTTATCGAATTCGGAACCAAGTTTTGCTTTCTCGGCACTCGATGGATCAAAAGGAACAAACGTAGAAGCGAGTACTTGGTGTTTAGCAAGCACCAACTGAAGTTGTCCGAGGAGTTCTGCATCTTGTGGGTTCGATGATGTTGCGAGGCCATTGAGTGTTTCTGGCGACATTCGCAATGACATCACGCCACCGTCGCCATTCAATGATGAAACAACATTGTTCAACATGGTGCGAGCGGAGTCGGCAATGGACGTTTCACCGGCAGGTGTTTGGCTGAGTGCTGGGTTCACTTCTGCAGCAATGGAAACAGACAACGAATTTTTACTCGTTTGAACGGTGATGAAGTTGACAAATGTGAGCAGGCGACTTGATTCGCGATCGCCTACTCGAATTGATAACGAAACCGGGTAAACACCGCTTTTGCGTAAGCGCACCGACGACCCACCAGCATTGCTACCAAGCAGAGCAATGACGTCACCCGTGTCGTTGCTTCCCAAGTCTGCAAATCGCAAATCGTGAGTTTCAATAATGCTTGGAGTGAAAGCTCCGCTCACTACATCGCGAACCGCATCACGAGAAGCCACAGCAGTGTGGAATTCCACCCGCAGAACAGCATTTTGGGTTGACCGTAACTCGCTCAGTGTTGCTGTATTTGGAATGGACACCACAAAACGAAATTGTTTGCCAATGGTGACATTGAAGTTTTGCCCAATCAGTCGAGCTTCAATCGCAGAGGGGAGTGTTCGCGGCTGTGCCGACTCTGCGTGCGCGGGAGCAGAGAACAACAGTGTCGAGATCACGAAGAGCAGGCTTGCCCACCGCGAAATACGGCGATCGGTAGTGCAAGACATCACTATGTGACGGTAGTCGGCAACCTCGTTAGCAGTGGAGCAACCTCTAACCTACGAAGTGTGATTCCTCCGCGATTCGAGCCCGTTCTGGCTGAACTTCGGCCGCTCGGCGACATGTTTCGTGAAGCATCGTTTCGTCTGTATGTAGTTGGTGGCACCGTTCGCGATTTACTCCTTGACCGAGCCACCGAGCAGTTGGACTTCGATCTCACCACCGATGCGACTCCTCCAGACATTAAGAAACTGTTGTCTGGGTGGGCGGATGCGGTGTGGACTGCAGGCGAACGATTCGGAACGATTTCATGTCAGAAGAATGGTCGTACGTATGAAATCACCACGCATCGCGCAGAGGCGTATTCCCCAGATTCGCGTAAACCCGATGTGAAGTTTTCTACCGACATTTCTATGGACTTGTCGCGTCGCGATTTCACCATTAATGCAATGGCGCTCGAACTCACTACCGATAACCCTGTGCTCGTTGATCCATTTGGTGGCGCGGCAGACCTTGTGTCGAGGGTGCTGCGCACGCCACTGTCACCAACAGAAAGTTTTAGCGACGATCCTTTGCGAATGATGCGCGCTGCCCGATTTATCTCGACACTGAAAGTGCAACCCGTCGAAGAGTTGGTCAGTGCAGTGAAAGAAATGCATGAGCGACTTAAGATCATTTCTGCTGAACGTATTCGCAACGAACTTGATCGATTGCTCGTCACAGAATTCCCAAGTTTGGGTTTGTGGTTTCTCGTAGACACCGGTCTTGCAGAACATTTCTTTCCCGAGTTGCCGGCAATGAAACTGGAACAAGACCCGATTCATCGGCACAAGGACGTACTGACTCACACGTTTGCCGTTGTAGAAAATGTGCAGCCAAACGCCGCACCTAATTTCGATTTCCGAATTACCCGACTAGCAGCGTTGTTCCACGATATTGGTAAACCAAAAACCCGTTCGTTTAAAGACGGTAAAGGTGTGACCTTTCATCATCACGAAGTGGTGGGCGCCAGAATGTCGCGAGATCGGTTGAAAGCATTGCGCTATTCGTCCGAAGATGTTGCAGCGATTACCGAACTTGTTGCCTTGCACTTACGTTTTCACACGTATCAAATGGGCTGGACCGATTCCGCGGTTCGTCGCTATGTTCGCGATGCAGGTAAGTACCTCACCGAACTCAACGTGTTGACACGCTGTGATTGCACGACGCGCAACGAAAAGAAAGCACTCATGCTTGCCAAACGCATGGACGAACTTGAAGCACGTATTGCTGAACTAGCAAAAGAAGAAGAGCTTGCTGCACTACGCCCCGAAATGGACGGCGCTGCGGTGATGGAGTACTTAGGAGTGAAACCCGGCCGACAAGTTGGTTTGGCGTTGGAGTTCCTGATGGAGATCAGACTTGAAGACGGCGTACTTGGTGACGATGAAATTCGGCGTCGCCTCGACGAATGGTGGAAGAGTCAAACGAAATGATTTGGACTATCGTTCGCTGACATGTTCATGCGTCGTCG
>CANKUF010000073.1 GCA_947486675.1 Acidimicrobiaceae bacterium | reverse complement strand
AGTGGTTCGGTCTTCGTCGCGTCATCACGAGCGCTGTGGCTGTTGTGCTTGTAGCCGTCGGTGCATGGTGGGTCGTGCGAGTTCCCCCTGTTCCCGTGGAATCTGGCATTGCGTTCACCGGCACTTCTCTTGTTCGCGACCAATCTTCGTCTTCAGATGCTGGTCCTGTGTTGTCACGCAACATCGTGGTCCACGTTGCTGGTGAAGTGAACAAACCAGGCGTGTACACATTGCCAAATAGTGCACGAATGATTGACGCGGTAACGGCTGCAGGCGGCGCAACGGTACGCGCCGACTTGGAAGTCATCAATTTGGCAACGCCCCTTATTGATTCTTCGCAGATCTATGTGCCGGCAAAGGGGGTAGCGGCGCGCCCCACATTCGTGCGTCCTCAACCAGGGCTTAACGGCGTTGCATCAGCACCAAACTCACCGAATGTGAGTGGCGTTGTCAACATCAATCGTGCGTCCGTGGCAGAACTCGATGCGCTGCCTGGCGTGGGTCCATCTACAGCGCAAGCAATTGTTGATCACCGATCTACAAATGGCCCATTTGCATCGATCGAAGATTTGTTGAGTGTAAAAGGAATTGGCCCAGCAAAGTTTGAAGCAATGCGAAAACTTGTTGGGGTGTAAATGTTGGTTTACAACGCGCCAAGCACAACGGTGCTAATGGCGAGTGAAAGCAACGCGCCTACCCAAATGCCAATTGCAAACGGCCGAACTTCTTGCAGCCATTCGGGCCAACCAGATACCGCTTTTCGCGTTGCTCGCAATGCCGAAACATGTCCGACGGCAAACCACAGCACCATGCTTAGGAAAAATGCCAGCACGTATGCAGAGTTTGAAGAAACTGCGGGTACTCCAAGCATTGGCAAAACGGGTAGGGCAATGAGCAGAAGCAAAAAGCCGAGTACGCCAAACAGCGAACCAGGTAGCGCAACAAGCAGTAACCCAAGTATGGCGATTGCAAGCGAAGCACCGACAGCAATCAGGCCACCGCGTTGGCGAACCTGTGTGCGGTGAAAAACAATCCCGTCGTGCATCACCCTGTAATCGTACGAGCATTTGCACAACTTTCTGGGCTATTGCATCGCCGTTTAGTCATGCTCTGCATGTGCGCTGGTGCGCTACTTCTGCATGGGTGTTTCCAGTGGTCGCAACTGCATTCTGGGAGTAATGCACCATGGAGTGGTTCTGCCCGAGTTATTGAAGACCCGGTTGCAAAATTTGGTGGCACGCAAGTAGTGCTCAACATTGAAGGGAAGCGCTACCTTGCGTTGGCGCATGCAATGGCCGGTAGGCGTTTGCTGTCTAGCGAGGCAGGCAATGTTGTTTATGTTGAAGGGGTTCGCGCATCTTTGCCGAGCAATTCAACAATGCGTTATGCACCTCGACACATAGTTGGAACTTTTGCCATTGACTTCGTAGGTGAAAGAATCGCTCCGGCCTCTCTACTGTTTCGCAGTGCAAACAAGACTCGTGCAACCATGCTGCGTGCTGCACAGCTCATGCCACGCGACGATGCAGCTCTCTTTATGGGCCTCGTAATCGGCGATGACCGTGCTCAACCGCGAACCATGATTACGTCATTTCGCCAATCGGGTCTCTCGCATCTCACTGCAGTTTCTGGCCAAAACGTTGCCTTCGTGCTGACAGTGTTCGGTGTGTACATCAATCGTGCACGAACTTGGTGGAGGCTTGGGCTAACGCTGTTTCTCCTCGGTTGGTTCGTGGTGGTAACACGAGCCGAACCTTCAGTACTTCGTGCCACCATGATGGCCGCAATGTCGGCGCTGGCTTTTGCGCGTGGCCGAGACCTCCCAGCACGAAAGGCATTGCTGTACTCAGTTGTAATTCTTCTTGCACTTGATCCGCTTCTTATTTTGTCCATTGGCTTTTGGATGTCTTCGCTGGCTACATGCGGGTTGATCTTTGTATCACCGTGGTTGAAACAATTCCTGCACGGTCCAAAGTGGATAAACGAACCGCTCGCCACAACCCTTGGCGCCCAGTTGGGTGTGATGCCCATTTCGCTGTTCATATTTTCATCTGCGCCAGCAGTTTCATTGATCACCAATTTGCTCGCCGTGCCAGTTGCAGGGTTTGTCATGCTTATGGGATTACCAATTGCATTTATCTGTGGTCTGTTGATCACACTCTTTGGTCCTGCCGTTTATCCATTGTGCATGGTGGCGATGTTGCCAGTTCAGTGTGCAACTCGATGGGTGTGGTGGGTGGCGGTAGTGGGTGAGCGCGTCTCTCCGCATGGAGTGGCGAATGCGTTGTTGTGGGTGGTTTGGGGCGTTTTTCTTGTGGTGCTACACCGATCTGCGAGAATGCATACGTGACGGTGTATCTCATTACTGGCAGCGATGCGCGCCTGGTTTCTTCGAAGCTCACCGATCTCACCACCGAACTCATCGGCGATGGCGACCGCAACATCATGTTCGAAAGCCACGATCTCGAATCGGTCACTGTCGATGAACGAGATTCCGCAATCGGAAATGCCGTTATGGGCGCCCAAACCGAGTCGTTGTTTGGCGATCAGCGAGTGGTAGTGCTTCGAGGTTTGCAGGAAGCCACTGTCGATCAATTGAAACCGTTGCTGAAGTATCTTGAGCGACCACTCGAAGTTACGCATTTGGTCATTACGGCCGAAGGCAAATTGGCCAAGTCCACTACTGATGCGTTGAAGGCTGCTGGTGCCACAACATTCAATACTTCTCCGCCTAGTCGCAAAAATGATTTGACTACGTGGTTCATGGAGCAGTTCACTGAGGCCGGCCTAAAGCTCGACTCTGCTGCTGTGGCATCAATTATTGATTGGCTTGGGCAAGACCAAGCGCGATTGCCATCACTCATCGACGTACTCACGTCCACCTACGGCACGGCAAAAAAACTCAGCAGTTCAGATGTCGAACCATTCCTTGGCGATCAGGGGAGTGTGTTGCCGTGGGACTTAACCGATGCAATTGATAAATCCGATTCAAATACCGCGCTTGTTATGTTGCGTCGCATGTTGCGCAGTGGCGAGTATCACCCGCTGCAAGTGATGTCGTTGTTGCATGGTCATTACACAAAACTGATGAAACTCGATGGCCCCGATGTGCGCTCTACTCAAGATGCCATGACGCTGATTGGTTCAAAAAGCGACTTCCAGGCAAAGAAGTATTTGAGTACGTATCAGCGAATGGGCTCGCGCAATATTTCAACGGCTGTGCAGTTGCTGGCTCGGGCAGACATCGACCTGCGCGGAGGCAAAGACTTAGAAGAAGAGCTGACTATGGAAATTTTGATTGCTCGACTCTGCCGCTTGGGCGGAGGAGCACAGCGAGTTACTTCGCGGCGTTGATCTTCTTCATCAGGCGGCTCTTCTTGCGAGCTGCCGTATTTGGGTGAATCACACGCTTTGCCGATGCCATGTCGAGGCGCTTTACAGCGATACGAAGTGCTTCTGGATTGTCATCGGTTCCGATGGTGTCAACAGCATTCTTGATACGGGTACGAACTTCGCTCTTGGTGGCGCGGTTGCGCAAGGTTGCCTTGGCGTTTGTGAGAATTCGCTTCTTTTGGCTCTTGATATTTGCCACTTCGGGTAACCGTCTTTCGTTCTGTTGTTCCGTGAATTTCGGGACTCTTTAGGCTAACAGCGACACCCACGAGCCCCCAACTGTAGAATTTGAGGGCTGAAGCGTCGTTTCTCACCTCAAACCAGCGGCCCAGCAGAACAGCATCGCCCACATGGATCTCGCCAACATCCGCAATTTCTCGATCATTGCCCATATCGACCATGGCAAGTCGACCCTCTCCGACCGCATTTTGGAGATCACCGGGGCGGTCCAATCGCGCGACATGCGTGCTCAGTATTTGGACAGCATGGATCTGGAGCGTGAGCGCGGAATCACCATCAAGGCGCAAAACGTTCGCGTGCCGTGGAAAGACAATTGGTTGCATCTCATTGACACGCCGGGCCACGTGGACTTTGGTTACGAAGTCAGTCGCTCACTTGCTGCATGCGAGGGAGTGGTGTTGGTGGTGGATGCGGCGCAAGGGATAGAAGCCCAGACACTTGCAAACTGTTACCTGGCGCTTGAAAACAATTTAGAAATTGTTGCGGTACTGAACAAGATCGACTTGCCAGCAGCAGACCCTGATCGTTACGCAATGGAAATTGAAAAAGTATTGGGAATTCCAGCCGAAGATATTTTGCGCATTTCTGCGAAAACTGGTGCGGGTGTTCCTGAATTATTGGATGCCATCGTGGAACGTATTCCTGCACCAAAGGGCGACATCAACGCACCACTGCAAGCACTTATTTTCGACTCTCAGTACGACACATATCGCGGAGTGGTATCAAGCGTTCGCGTCATGAATGGTCGTATGAATGGCGGCAGCAAGTTGTTGTTCATGCAAACGAAGGCAACTCATGAGGTATTGGAAATTGGCGCTCGCATGCCAGTGCCAACTCCGGTTGCCGAACTTGGACCAGGCGAAGTGGGTTATCTCATTGCCGGAATTAAAGATGTTGGTGAAGCACGAAGCGGTGAAACCGTAACGACATTTCTTGACCCGGCAACGGAAGCTTTGGACGGTTACCTCGATCCGAAACCGATGGTGTTTTGTGGACTCTTCCCAATTGATGGTGACGACTTCGAGAACCTGCGTGAAAGTTTGCAGCGCCTGAAGTTGAACGACGCATCTATTACGTACGAACCAGAATCATCCGGCGCGCTTGGGTTTGGATTCCGAATCGGATTCCTTGGTTTGTTGCACATGGAAATTGTGAAAGAGCGACTTGAGCGCGAATTCAATCTTGCACTCATTGCTACTGCTCCTTCAGTTGAATACATGGTGCATAGAACCGATGGCCAGGTGTTGAAGGTAGACAATCCTGCCGACTTGCCGCTTCCGAACTACATCGCCTCAATTGAAGAACCGTTTTTCCGAGTCAGCATTATTACGCCAAAGGAATACACCGGTTCGCTCATGGAGTTGTGTCAAGAGCGCCGCGGTGAATTGATCAAGCTGGAGTAC
>CANKUF010000072.1 GCA_947486675.1 Acidimicrobiaceae bacterium | reverse complement strand
CCGAATGTTTACTGCATGCGCTGCATAAGCAACCAGCAATGCACACGCTCCCCACACCAATGCGTGAAGGTCGGCGTCACCAGATGGTCGGCGTTCAAGAACTCCAGTAGTTGCAGATTCGTTCACGCGTAAAGCGAATTCAATGATGTTGGTCCACCACGTAATTGCGGTATCCGACCACATCAGTGCAGTTGCCGCAACGATTGCGCTTCCAGCACAAACTAAACGCGCGGTACTTCGCTGCACAACTAGTTCAATCGAATTGCGCGCTTTACTGGGCGATCCCAGCCAGGTTGGCCGGTTGGTTTTGGACTTGGCCATAAACCTGGACCCATTTCCACCATTCCGTGATGCGCGCCATAATCGCCGAGCAAGTTAAGGAATGGATCAGCATTAAAGGCTTCAGCACCTCGAACACCTGTGGACTTCCAACTTCCATTTGCCAGAAGTTCAAGTGCAACAACAGGACAAATTGCGGTTTGCCACAACACGGCTTGGGATCCCCAGTCGCGCATGGTCGTCTCGTTATCTGCAACGTGATACAGGTACACCTCGCGTGGTTTGCCGTCATAGGTTCC
The DNA here is from genome assembly GCA_947486675.1 of Acidimicrobiaceae bacterium. Lineage (GTDB taxonomy): Bacteria > Actinomycetota > Acidimicrobiia > Acidimicrobiales > Ilumatobacteraceae > UBA3006. The sequence goes on along the minus strand of CANKUF010000072.1, from coordinate 4,497 downwards.
GCGAACCCAGGTTCCTGCACATGTTTTGCCATGCATCAGGTGTCCCAACTTTGCGGGGTTAGGAAGCACTGCGGCCAAAACGTCACGTGGCGAAACACTCACGTCTCCTACGCGCACATGTTCTGTGCTGTCCAGACCAAGATATGCAAACGTCTTTAGCCAGTCAATGAATTCTGCGCCAAGGCTGTACTTGAACGTCACTCTGTTGCAATCAATTTCGCGAGGAATGAGCAACACTTCTTCGTGCTCTACGTTGACACACTCGTAAGGACCAATTCCTGCTGGAAAGTGAAATACTTCGGGTTCCGAAAAACAGTCGGTTGTATAGAGACCACGATTCTTTTCCCAAACAATTGGTGGGTTCAAGCATTCTTCAATGGTCGTCCAAATTGAAAATGTTGGAGCGAAGTCAAGTCCGTCAATTGACAGGTTTGATCCGTCGCGCACACCGATTTCATCAATGGTGTCGAACAGGTTGTCGGCTGCATAGCGAGCAAACACATCACTGAGTCCTGGCTCAACTCCCATGCCAACGAGTGCAAGTAGACCGCGATCGCGCCACGCTTGGTCGGCAGCTAATTGGTCTGCACCTAACGGCGAACCCACTTCCTCATAAGGGTTTGATGCGTGCGGTTCACTCAAGTTCATTGCCATGTCGATGTAATTGCAATGTGCTTCATAAGCAGCATTGAAAATTGGCTCATTCATGCGTGGATCACAAGCGTTTACGACAACGTCAGCTTTCACTTTTTGAATCAGCGCCTTAATGGCTGTCATGTCACGCGCATCGACCTGCTCTGCGACAAATTTTGATCGATCGTCAAGTTGAGCAATTGCCTCTTCGGCGCGAGAAAGAGAAATGTCCGCTAGGACAAATTGCGTGAAAAACGATCGGGTCTCAGCGATAGACGCCATTGAAGCGCCTACGCCACCTGCACCGATTACCAAGATATTCATTACTCACCAGTTCTTTATATGCACAACGTGTGTTGCACAAAGTTCTGTTGCAATAAGCCTACCCGTGGTTAGTTAAAAAACATTCAACAAATCAACAACAAACACAAGCGTTTCTCCACCTTTTATTACTCCGCCTGCACCGCGACTTCCATATCCCATGTCTGGTGGAATCGTGAGTTGACGACGTCCGCCAACTTTCATTCCTGCAACACCGTCATCCCATCCTTGAATAACTTGACCTGCACCCAATCGGAATTCAAATGCGTCGCCGCGATTCCATGATGCGTCAAACTCTTGGCCGTTGCTCCATGCAACTCCCACGTAGTGCACTGAAACATTTTTGCCCTTCACGGCTTCATCGCCGGATCCAACAGTGATGTCGGTCTTTACCAACTCTGCTGGTGGTGCTTCTTGTGGAATCGTGACTGTTGGCTTGTTATTTGACATTCAGGCAGGATAACAACGCAACTAGGTGCTTAGCCCACATATACAAAAGGCCCCCGGCGAACCGGGGACCTTTTGACCTTGGTGGCGGGGACAGGATTTGAACCTGTGACCTTCGGGTTATGAGCCCGACGAGCTACCGGACTGCTCCACCCCGCGTCGTAGAAGTTGTACGGTAGCGAGCACACCATAGAGATAGCAACCTTCGCCCCAAAACACCTGCATCACCACACCCACCATGGCACTTTTCGCTCGAACCCCAAAAGCAACCGTTACCGATCTTGATGCGGTTCGCACAGAACTGCAATCGCTTCGCTCAGAAGTCACCAAACGCACGAATGAGCTTTCGCTTGTCACTGCTGCAATCAACACACTTGAGCAACGACTGACCGTGTTCGATGGTCGTCTTTCCGCCACGAACGCCGAAATGTCAAACCAATTACATGAACTTGGAAATGAAATTCAGGCACTGCTTGAAAAACAGGAAGATCCTGCTTCGCTCGCAGCTGTAGAACAACTCCGCATCAACCAAACACGTATCGCCAACGAGCAAGCCCGTTATGAAATTGCGTTTCGTCAAGACCTTGCAATGCTGGCAGAGATTATTCGCGAATCTCGCTAACGATTAGTTGCCAATAATCTGCAGTGCTTGTCGAATAAGTTCTCGCGCCTGCGACAACTTCATTTGATACGTAGAAAAATCTGGTGGAGATTGCGCCAACGCAGCATCTGCTTGATCAAACAACGTCTCTGCTTGCGCCAATAAGTCAGGTGCGGTCTGTGCACCAGAAGGAACACTGCTTGGCACGGTGGTCGCTGTTGTTCCACCTGTGTCTGGCGTAGTTGCATCTGGTGCAGGTACTTGGCTGTCGCCAACACGATCACCGAGTGAACCTGTATATCCAGGGAACAATCGCGTGATTGCAGTCGTTAAATCGTCTGCAATCACCACCTTGTTGTTGTAGGACGCGAGGATTTTTCGCACGAACACTTGACGAGCAGAAGCATCATCAGGTCGAACGAAGAGTGGTCGAACGTAGACCAATCCCTTGCCAACTGGCACCATTTGCAGGTCGCCGAACACCACGCGAGATCCACGCTGGTCAAGCAGTGTCACTTGCTGCGAAACCGCTGGATCGCTTCCGAATTCTGCAGCAACCGTGGCAGGGCCTTCTGGCAATGGCTCTCCCACTGTGTACACCTTCAACTCGCCGTACGTTCGAGGGTCACTCGATACGACCATGAGTGCGCGCAATTCTTTACGCGCGTTATCTGAAGAGAATGGAACAAACGGGCGCAACATTGAAAACACGCCATTTGTCTCTGTCGCTCCAGGTGCATGGAAGATCGTGAAATACGGTTCAAATCGAGCGACGTTTGCATCCTGCACATTGATCAAATCCGGAGTTAACGCAGGATCAGTTGCGCCAATTACTCCCGTTGTTGCTTCTGGCTCACCAGGTGGAGCTTGAGCAACGCTCCACGCCGCGTCGCGATTGAAAAATAGCGTTGGATCATTGAATTGATAGCGACCATACATATTGGTTTGTACTCGGAACAGGTCTTCCGGGTAGCGGAAGTGGGCAATCAACTCTGTTGAAGCTTCTGAAACCGGCGTGAGCAGTTTTGGAAACACTTTGCCCCATGTATTTGCAATTGGATCATTCGCATCCACTTGGTAAAACGTTGCTTCTCCGGAATATGCATCAACAACTACCTTCACGCTGTTGCGAACATAGTTAAATGTCGTATTCAGCCCCGAACCTGCAGACAACTGATCGGTGTTTGCTGATTGCGAGTTTGGGTAACGGCTAGTTGTCGTGAACGCATCAAGAATCCACACCACTTTCCCGTCGACTACTGCTGGATACGGATCAGAGTCATAATTGAAAAATGGAGCAATCTTCTGCACTCGCTCTTTCACATTGCGAATCCACATGATGCGCGAATCAGTCGAAATGAGATTCGAACCAAACAGGTTGAACTCACCGAAATTCAACGCAAACGCAACGCGTCGAACTGGAGATGAAAGTTTCACTCCACCAGTTCCCGTGTATGGGGTTGCTTTCGTGTCTGGACAGGCTTGTTCAATTTGATTGGTTCCAACGATCGAATAACCCTCTAGCCCTTCGCCTACATACAACTGTGGAGTTTTAACTCCAAGATCGATGTAAGTAGGACGACCATCTGTGGTGACGCGACTTGCCGGCGCAGCAACAAGCCCGCAGCCGTGCGTGTAAATCAAGTGGCGCGAAACCCATGTGCGGTTTGGAATACCGTCAGTGTTGAGTTCTCGTGCACCAAGGATGACTTGTTGCAATCGACCGTCAATGACATACCGGTCAACGTCAAGGTCGCGAATGGCATAGAACGAAGTCTTTCCTTCATCCAATGCGAAACGATCGCGCATCTCTAACGGATCTAGTTGGCGGACATCGCGCAGCGGGGTCTCATTTGCTGAAACATCGGTTGCGCTAATTGGACCAAACGTCAGAGACTCCTGTGCAACATCATCAATATTGAATGCTGATTTCGTTGCAACCAAGTTGTGCTCAATATATGGAAGCTCTTTCGTGCTTACGTTTGGCTGAACTGAAAAGCGTTGAATTACTGCTGGATAGATAGTCCCCGCAACGACTGCGACCAACATCCACATCAATGTCGCAAGGACAGGAATTCTCCAACCCTTTTGTCGAACATTCCATAAGAACAACGCCGCGACAGCGAATGACACCAAGATCATCAAGTTGGTCGCTGGCAATTGAGCGTTCACGTCGGTGTACGTGGCTCCTTGAACAACACCGCGATTTGAATTAGTGAGTGAAAAACGCGATAGCCAATAGCTTGCAGCCCTAATGACGGCAAGACCTGCAAACAACACCGATAGATGTGCTTTCGCTTGCGGCGTAACTTTGCGACCTTGTACCTGTAAGCGAATTCCACCATTGAGATAGTGAATCGCTGCGGTAACAATGGTGATGAGCACAAGTGCACCAAAGAACCAATTGACAACAAACTCGGCAAACGGCAATCGGAATACGTAAAAACTGATGTCCTGATTGAACAATGGTTCTTTAACGCCAAAGGATTGGTGGT
>CANKUF010000071.1 GCA_947486675.1 Acidimicrobiaceae bacterium | reverse complement strand
CTTCATGTCTTCCAAGCGCTTGCGCAAGGCGGACTTCCACGCATCAACCGTGTCGAATTCTGCAACGTGGCTCGACACCCACTCATCGTTGAGTTCTTCAAGCACCATCTCTTGCACTTTTTTTACAACGACAGTCATCTCTGCTTCGTCGGTGGTTCCGTTTGGTGCTTCGGTGTATTCCACCTTGTCGCCAACTTTTTTGCCAATCAACTTGTCGTCGAAACTTGGAGATACCCAAGCCTTGCCAACTTCGTATGCCCAATCTTCAACGTTGAGTCCTGGCACTGGCGCGCCTTCGCGAACACCGCTTAAGTCGAGCGACACATGATCACCCTTTGCAATTGCGCGATCAACGTCTTCCAACTTGCCGTGACGCGACTGTTCGCTGCGAATTGCGTCGTCTACTTCGCTGTCCTTCACTGCAATTGACGGAAGCTCAACTCGCAAACCTTTGTAACCACCAACGGTGATAACAGGTCGCACTTCGCACGTTGCGTCGAATCCGACAACGCCTTCGACTTCGCCCTTCGTCACTTCAATAGAAGGAGTTGCAATGAGGTCAATCTTGTTTTCCCGAACTGCTTGCGACAGGTACTCGGGTACTGCATCTTGAATGGCCTGTGAGCGTGCAGCCCCTGTGCCAATTTGCGCCTCGAGCAATTGGCGTGGAGCCTTGCCCTGGCGGAAGCCCGGAATGCGAACTTCTTGTGCGATTTTGCGGAATGCCTGGTCAATATTGCGGTCGAACTCGACCTCGTCAATTTCCACCGACACTTTGACTTTGTTGCCCTCGAGGGTCTCAATAATGGTTTTCACAGGGCGCAAAGTGTACCCTTTGCATTCGTGACAGCCTCGTGGAAGCCCCATGCACTCGCAACGCCCCATGAGGGCCAGATCAACCTGAAGATGGGCGACTTGGTCTCCCTCACCGTTGAAGTGGACGGACTTCCTGTTGGCACGGAGGGCAAGGTCATCTTGGCCAATGGCTTCAACTGGCTTCGTTACCGCGTGCGTTTTTCCAACGGCACCGAAATTGGCGACCTTGACCATCGCCACTTACAACCGATTGGCAAAACTGCTCGTCGCTTGGCTCGTGCTGCAAAGCGCGCATAGTTTTCTCTCGCCTGTATTTCACTTGTCATCGCTAGGATGATGCCCGTTAGCGGAGTGTGGCGCAGCTTGGTAGCGCATCTGGTTTGGGACCAGAGGGTCGCAGGTTCGAATCCTGTCACTCCGACCAGTACATGAATACTTCAGGCTCGTCCTCATTAAACGCAATACATGCGGCCAAGTACATCTCGTTTGTTTCCACTCGCAAGAACGGAACTCCGATCGCTACTCCAGTGTGGGTCGCGCCGCTTCCTTCTCGCGGACCAAACGTATTCGGATTCACTATTGACGCCAACGCTGGCAAAGCAAAACGCCTTGCCCACACCAACACGGTCACCGTGCAGCCGTGCGACATTCGCGGCCGAATTGTTGAGGGCTCACCAATAGTGGGTGGAACCGCAATTGTCATTAGTGGCATTGAAGCCGAAACAGTCCGCGACGCCGTTGCTCACAAATACGGGTTCACCTACACAGTGTTTTCGATCTACTTGTGGTTCTCCGAACATTTTGGGAAAAACAAAGACCAACCCGAAACTGCAGTCATCGTCACGCTAAACGCGTAACCGTTACTTCGTAATGGTGTACGAGTCGACGCGCGACGTCATTGGGCTCAGTACTTCAGTAATCGGTCGCACACCAATGCCAACTGTGTTTGGCACGTCGATGTAACCATCAACTAATTCAAATGGCGTCGTTACATCTTGAGAGAAGTAGCGCTTTGATGCCGATGTGTCTCCTGGAAGCGTGAACCCAGGAAGCGCAGCAAGTGCAAGGTTGGCAGCGCGGCCAATTCCGGTTTCCAACATTCCCCCGCACCACACAGGAACTCCGCGTGACACGCACAGGTCGTGAATGCGTTTTGATTCCAAGTACCCACCAACGCGCCCTGGTTTGATGTTGATAATGGAACACGCATTGATGTCGAGTGCACCACGTGCAACGTCATACGAAGTGATGGATTCATCTAAACAAATCGGGGTGCCAACACGTTTGCTCAACTCCACGTGGCCAACAATGTCTTCTTCGGGTAGTGGTTGTTCAATCAACAACAGGTTGAATTCGTCAAGCTTGGCAAGGTGCGCCGCATCGTCAACGGTGTACGCAGCATTGGCGTCCACTTGCAACAACATGTCTGGACCAAATGCTTCACGCACTGCACGCACACGATCAATGTCAAGGCCAGGTTCAATTTTCAATTTGATGCGCACATAGCCATCTGCGCGATATTCAGCAACCACGCGCAGCAGGTCATCAATCGTTGGCTGAATTCCCACCGACACACCAGATGCAACTTTGGTTTGTGTGGCACCGAGGAACGTCGCGAGCGACATGTTGGCTTTGCGCAATTGATAATCCAATAGCGCGGCTTCAATTGCTGCCTTCGCCATGAAGTTGCCACGAATTACCGACGCCTTCTGCACAAATTCTTCGGCCGTCGTTGTTGGCGTAACCATCTTGATCAAATAGCGCTTCATCGCTTCTTCGCAACCGTCTACATATTCAGACGAATACAGCGGTGCGGCCATTGCAACACACTCGCCCCAACCCTCTTCGTCGTCACCCACAACGTGCACATACAGCAAGTCTCGATCTACCTCAGTTGCAAACGATGTGCGAAATGGCGACACCAAATTAATGTGAGCACGCACAATTTCAATTCTGCGAATCATGACTTATCCCCTGCTCAAGACATATGAATACTCTGCGTTTAATCCTCGCACTGAGAAACCATTGCCAATGGCTTCTTCAAAGGCTGCACGCTGCCGAGCACGCCACACTTGTGCTTCGGACTTGTCGGTCTTGCGCAGTACCTCAATATTTTCAGGAGTTGCAATCACTATGTCGCCAACTTGTTCCGTCACTACTTCCAGTGGCTGAGGCTCGCCTGCTGCCAACACCTGCCACTGCACCAGCACACGATCACTTTGTTCGCCGGCGTTTATTCCATCGTCTAATTCACCATAAAAATTTTGGTAGTAGTTGGTTACTAGTGCACCAAGTTTCACCATGTTGAACCAAGCGTTACGTCGAACCAATGGGTCAAATGACCACGTAATGGTGGCAAAACCATTTTCACGAGCCCACTGCCATTGATGCATTTTCAATTGTGCGCCAATGCCTTGGCCAGCATGCGACTGAACAACGCCAGCGGCATGGGAATGCAGGTTCAATTCGCTCGGTTGTTTGGTGAGTGATTTTCCAACAATGGCAAACGCCGCCGCCACCGGCAGATCACCGTCCCACACCACCGACCCATAGGCCCCGTTATGCAAAGACGCCACAATGATCTCTGGGGAAACCATGGATTTCACCGACCAAACCTCATCAAAGACCTGCGAAATCAGCGCGGCATCTGCAGGGCTGTGTGCCAGCTGAATACGCAAAGGATTCGACATTGGTCAAAACTCTACCCATCGGCAAAGATAGGTACATGTCCGTAAAAGTCACCGTTGTCAATCACCCTGTTGTTGCTGAAGCGCTCACGCATCTTCGAGATCAAAATACTTCGAACCAATTCTTCCGAGCCGAAATGCGCCGACTTTCGCTCGTGGTTATTGCTGAAGCTTTGCGCGATGTTCCTACGACAAAGGTTCGTGTGACTACTCCTCTTGCCGAAACCGATGGCATCAAAATTTCGCAACGACCTGTGCTTGTACCAATCCTTCGCGCCGGTCTTGGCATGTTGCCAGCCGCCATGGAACTTCTGCCCGATGCCGACATTGCGGTGGTTGGCGTACAGCGCGATGAAGCAACACATCAGCCAAGTGAATACGTGGCAAAACTTCCGTCACGACTTGATGGCCGTCATTGCATCGTGCTCGACCCAATGCTTGCAACTGGTGGTTCGCTTGAATACGGATGCAAACTTCTTGCAGCACGCGGTGCTCCACAACCAATCACCATTGCCTGCGTGCTTGCAGCACCAGAAGGTATTGCATATCTTGAAAAATCGGGGATGGATTTGCACATTGTGACTGCATCAATCGACGAACGACTTAACGAAAATGCATTCATCGTTCCGGGCTTGGGCGATGCAGGTGACCGACAATTCGGTCCACCTCACTGATCGAGCGTTTTGCGTTAGCCAACGAATGACGCAACAACGTCGTTGTATAGATCCAAATTAATGGTGCGAGTTTTTCCACTCGTCACTTTCATTGATTCACGCTTTATCTCACCGCTGCGCAACACCACCATCTGACCAAATTCTTTGTTCGCACACGCGTCAACTGCAGCAAGTCCAAATCGTGTTGCAAGTACACGGTCATAACTTGTTGGAGTTCCGCCACGCTGCACATGACCAAGTTGCACTAATCGCGACTCATACCCCGTGCGCGCTTCAAGTTCGCTGGCGATCACTCGCGAGACATCGCCGTTATAAGCGTGACCGTTCTTATCCATCGTTGGTTGTGGAATTTCCAACGTGCCAACTTTCGGCTTCGCACCTTCTGCAACAACAACAATTGATGCATACCGTCCGTTGTCGTGACGTCGTTTCACGATCTCGGTCAGTTCAACAATGTCGAATGGGGCTTCGGGCACCACGATGGCGGTGGCTCCACCGGCAATACCTGCATGCAGGGCTATCCAACCCGCGTCTCGACCCATCACTTCAACCACCATGATGCGATCGTGGCTTTCAGCCGTGGTGTGCAGGCGGTCAATTGCATCGGTAGCTATTTGCACCGCGGTTTGAAAGCCAAACGTGGCATCGGTGCCAATTACGTCGTTATCAATCGTTTTCGGCACTCCAACGGTAGGTAGCCCAAACTCTTCGTATAACCGCGACGCCACAGTGAGCGATCCATTACCGCCAATAACGACCAGTGAATCAAGCTGTAAATCGCTAAAAGCCTGTTGTACATTGGCAACGCCGTCGTTCGTGTCGAATGGTCCACCTCGACGAGTGCCCAAAATCGTTCCACCCTTGGGGGCTATCCCACGCACATCGTTGGTTTTTAGCAACGAATATCGCTGCTCCATAACTCCGTCCCCAGAGTCGTAAAACCCAATAATTTC
>CANKUF010000070.1 GCA_947486675.1 Acidimicrobiaceae bacterium | reverse complement strand
AGGCACTCATTACTGCTGGTGGAAACCCTGTGTTGTCTACGCCAAACACGCTTGCACTTGAAGAGAGCATGAAGTCTCTGGAGTTCATGGTGTCAGTAGATATTTATTTGAATGAGACCACGCGTTATGCCGACGTTATTTTGCCTTCGCCTTCACAACTTGAACGCAGTCACTTCGACTTGGTGTTCACCGGTTTTTCGGTGCGCAATGTTGCCAACTACAGCGAGCCAGTGTTTGAGCGCGCGGCAGACCAACCAGATGAATGGGAAATTTTGTTGAAGCTTGCGGGCATTGCACAAGGCATGGGTGCAAACGTGGATGTTGCGATGGTGGACGACTTCACATTGGATGCATTCATTGGCAGTATCACCAAAGATTCAGCATCGCCAACGAATGGTCTGACTGCAGAACAGATTCGCGAACAACTGGATGCCACTGGTGCGCGCGGAGCAGACCGCATGCTGGACCTGATGTTGCGCACTGGCCCATATGGCGATGGCTTCGGTGCAAACCCGAACGGCATCAGCCTGACGCACATGAAACAGCACCCGCACGGCATTGACTTTGGCCCACTCGAGCCGCGCATTCCAGAAGCACTGCGCACACCAAGTGGAAAAGTAGAACTTGCGCCAGCACCATTGCTTGCCGACTTGCCTCGCCTTGCTCAGTCAATGACTGAATTCAACGATGAACAATTGGTGCTTGTTGGTCGTCGTCACTTGCGTTCGAATAATTCGTGGATGCACAACATTGAAGTGTTGGTGAAAGGTAAAGCACGTTGCACATTGCAAATGCATCCAAACGATGCACAACGTGTTGGTGTGAAAGAGGGAAGTGTTGCGCGCATTGCCAGCAGAGTTGGTGCAGTAGATGCAGTTGTTGAATTAACCAGCGACATTCGCGAACGTGTTGTCAGCCTTCCGCACGGTTGGGGTCACGACATGAGTGGTACACGCATGAACGTTGCTGCGAAACGCGCTGGAGTGAACTCGAATGTGCTCACCGACGAGAACGAGATGGACCCGCTTTCGGGAAATTCGGTGATGAACGGCATTCCGGTCACGATTACGCCCGTTGGCTGATAGTTATCAACAGGTTGTGGGTGGGTTGTCCACCGATAAAACCCACAATCCACAAGGGTTTCCACAGTAAATTTTTTTAATTCACAGGGTTATCCACTTCCTTTGCACAGGGGTAACCCCGTATCATTCGGTCCAACGCTGCATTGAGACGTTTCGAGGTCATTTATGACTTTTTTATGTCAATTTGCGCGGATGTCTCGGCCCCTTATTCCATAAGGGTTTCAAGGTGGTCGCAGAACACGAGGATGATTGACAAGGGGTAATTACAGTGCTGTAATCATTCCCTACCAGTTGTGGGCGGATCTGCAAAGGGGACAGTTTCACCACAACATGTTGTGGTCTTGAAAAAGACCACGGCAAGTGGATGGCCTGACCCCCTTGGAAATCCCTCCAGAGCTAGTGGATTCAAGGTTTTAAGCGGTTTTATACATTCGAAAAAATACGGAAGGCACAGCAATATGTCACTCGCACCAGAGCGTCTCACCATCGGCATCGACCGCAAGTTCACCTCACCTGGTGTTCACCCATACGACCAAGTGGTCTGGGAAAAGCGCGATGCGCGCATCAACAACTGGAAAGACGGAACCATTGCGTTCGAACAACTCGGCGTCGAGTTCCCAGTTGGTTGGTCGCTAAACGCCACCAACATCGTTACTCAGAAGTACTTCCGTGGTACGCCAGGAACACCAGAGCGCGAGCACTCATTACGTCAGGTCATCGACCGCGTTGCTAACACCATCTCCGATTGGGGTATTGAGGGCGGCTACTTCGCCGACACCGACGAAGCAGAAGCATTCCGCGACGAACTGAAGTTCATCTTGGTTACACAGCGCGCAGCATTCAACTCACCAGTGTGGTTCAACATTGGTGTGCCGGGTGTTCCACAGCAGGCAAGCGCTTGCTTCATCCTTGCAACCGAAGACACCATGGACGGCATCTTGAATTGGTACCGCGAAGAAGGAATCATCTTCAAGGGTGGCTCGGGTGCAGGTATCAACTTGTCGAACATTCGTTCAAGTGCAGAACACTTGAAGGGCGGCGGAACCGCATCGGGTCCTGTCAGCTTCATGCGCGGTGCAGACTCATCAGCAGGAACCATTAAGTCGGGCGGCAAAACACGCCGTGCAGCAAAAATGGTTGTGCTTAACGTCGATCACCCAGACGTCGAAGAATTCATTTGGTGCAAGACCCGTGAAGAGCAGAAGGCACGTGCATTGCGCGACGCCGGCTTCGACATGGACCTCGACGGAAAAGATTCATTCTCCGTTCAGTACCAGAACGCAAACAACTCAGTTCGCGTAAGCGATGAGTTCATGTACGCAGTGAAGGAAGACCGCGACTGGACATTCCGTGCAGTAAAAGACGGTGCACCAGTTCGCAGCGTTCGTGCACGCGACTTGTGGCGCCAAATTGCCACCGCTTCGTGGGAATGCGCAGACCCTGGTTTGCAGTTCGACACCACCATCAACAAGTGGCACACCGCGCATGCAGCAGGTCGTATTAACGGCTCGAACCCATGCTCCGAATACATGCACATCGATAACTCGGCATGCAACCTTTCATCCATCAACTTGCTCAAGTTCTTGAGCGACGACGACATCTTCGACGTAGACGCATACCGTCACACCATCGAAGTGATGTTCACCGCGCAAGAAATTCTTGTTGGTAACGCCGACTACCCAACGGAGAAAATCGGTGAAAATAGCCGCTTGTTCCGTCAGCTTGGTCTTGGTTACGCAAACATCGGTGCGTTGCTCATGGCACTTGGTATGCCATACGACTCCACAGGTGGACGCGCATGGGCGGGTGCACTTACCTCAATGATGACGGGCCATGCATACGCAACCAGCGCACGCATCGCCAGCCGCATGGGACCATTCGCAGGCTTCGCAGCGAACGAGCGCTACATGCTCAACGTGTTGCGCATGCACCGCGATGCAAACGCAGAAATTGACAACATCGATGTTGTGCAGCGCGACTTGGTCGACGCAGCAACACTCGCATGGGACAACGCAGTGCGCGACGGCGAAGAGTACGGCGTGCGTAACAGCCAGGCAACAGTGCTTGCACCAACCGGAACCATTGGCCTCATGATGGACTGCGATACCACCGGTATCGAGCCAGACCTTGGTCTCGTGAAGTTCAAGAAGCTCGTTGGTGGTGGCAACATGTCAATCGTCAACCAGACAGTGCCACGTGCGTTGAAGAACTTGGGCTACGAAGGTCCAGTTGTTGATCGCATCATTGCTTACATCGACGTGAACAAGACCATCGTTGGTTCACCAGACTTGAAGGCAGAACACTTGCCAGTGTTTGCTTGCTCAATGGGTGACAACACCATTCACTACGAAGGTCACGTTCGCATGATGGCTGCAGCTCAGCCGTTCTTGTCGGGCGCAATTTCCAAGACCGTCAACATGCCAGAAGAAGCAACGATCGAAGAGATCGAAGCACTGCACATGATGTCGTGGGAAATGGGCATCAAGGCCGTTGCTATCTACCGCGACAACTGCAAAGTTGGTCAGCCACTTTCCACCGCCAAGAAAGACGGTGAAAAGGGAACAGCAGAAGCAGCTGCAGCAGCAACGCAAGTTGTTGAGCGTGTAGTCGAGAAAATTGTCAACCAGCCAGTACGCCAGAAGTTGCCACGCTCACGTCGCGGACGCACCTTCGAATTCCGCGTTGCTGATTGCAAGGGCTTTGCAACAATCGGTGAATACGAAGACGGTCGCCCAGGCGAAGTGTTCCTCACCGTGTCGAAGCAAGGTTCAACACTTGCAGGCATCATGGACAGCTTCGCAAAGAGCGTGTCGTATGGCCTTCAGTACGGAGTGCCATTGCGCGCTTTCGTTGAAGCGTTCATCAACACCCGCTTCGAGCCAGCCGGCATGACCGATGACTCCGACATTCGTATGGCGTCATCCATCATCGACTACCTCTTCCGTCGCCTAGCAGTTGAATATCTATCGACTGACGAGCGTGCAGAACTTGGTATCTACACCCGCGAAGAGCGCATGCAGCCAACACTGCCAGGCGTTGAAGAGTCGGTTACCGACACTGCACAAGGCGTAGACGTCATCAGCGATCCAAAGACCATTCCATCGGTGCAAGATCTTGTTGCACAAATGGAAGCGTCGTCACATGCAGCAGCAACACCAGCAAAAACTGGCGCAATCTGCTCATCATGTGGATCAGCCAACATGCAGCGCGCAGGTGCGTGCTACGTATGTGGCGATTGCGGATCTTCGAGCGGCTGCTCCTGATCTAGCGCTGCGAAGCACCAGTAAACGGAACTTCACATATCGTTGCCCGGCGCTCTGCGTCCGGAGCAACGAGTGTGAGTTCTGTTCCTAGTGGTGCAAACTCCAGTTCAACCATGCCCAGTGCAACGTTGTACTCCAGGCGTGGTGACCACGTAATAGACGTGATCTGACCAACCTTTTTGCCGTTTGCCATTACTGGCCACGGATCACGTTGACCAGGAACACGGTCGCCACCAACATTGAAACCAACAATGCGTTGCGGCAAACCTTGTGCACGTTGTTTGCGCAGTGCATCAATGCCAATGGCGTCAATGTCACTGTCGAGTGAGCAGTACTTCTCGAGTCCTGCTTCAAGTGCGGTGTGTTCACGAGTGATGTCGGTTCCATACGTCATGAGTCCAGCTTCAATGCGCTCAATCAAGTTTGGACAACCTGGTCCAATGTCGTATTTCGCACCAGCAACGCAAATGGCGTCGTATAACAAGCCACCAATTTCCCAATCATCAACCAAGATTTCGAAGCCGCCTTGTGCGCTCCAACCGCTGCGTGAAACGCGTAATGGGTGACCGCGGAAGTTCAGCGTTTCGAAACGGAAGAACTTAATTGCACGAACTGCTTCGCCAAATACTTCGGCAACAACATCTTCGGCTTGTGGCCCTTGCACAGCAAGTGGGTTCACATCTATTTCGCTCACTTCAACATCCAGGCCAAGACCAAGCGCTAAACCGCCAGCCCAAAACGCAACGTCGGAGTCTGAAATGGAGAACCAATAGCAATCTTCGGCAATGCGAAACACCACAGG
>CANKUF010000069.1 GCA_947486675.1 Acidimicrobiaceae bacterium | reverse complement strand
ACACGGCCGTACACGCGCGACACCTTGCAGTTGGTGTTCAGCACCACGAAAGGGGTGGTGGCAACAGCAGTTGCAATGTGCGTAGAGCGCGGATTGTTGTCGTACGAAGAACCCGTTTCATTGTTTTGGCCAGAGTTTGCAGCGCATGGCAAAGAGCACGTCACTGTTGCCCAATTGCTGTCGCATCAGGCCGGTTTGTACACAGTGGATGGCTCATTGGCCTATGAAGATGTGCTCGATTGGAACACCATGGTGGACCGCTTGGCCAATACCGCACCGTTGTTTCCCGTTGGCTCAACGCATGGCTATCACGCCATCACATTTGGCTGGTTGGCGGGAGAATTGGTGCGTCGTGTAGACGGCCGAAACATCGGTCGCTTTATTGCCGAAGAAATTTCCAACCCACTTGGTGGCGAAATTTATGTTGGTCTGCCCGAGCACCTTGAACATCGTGTGTCACCAGTAAATACTGGATGGCCACGCAAAGAGGGAAGCGTTTCTTCCACTCCGTCGCAACCAGCGCCTGCGCAAAGCGAACAATTATTGAGTGCGTTTTCGCTGAAAGGTGCAATGGACGTCAAGGGTGTGTTCAATCGCCAAGACATGCATGCGGCCGAAGTTCCCGGCGCAAACGGCATCGCTAACGCACGCAGTTTGGCTTCCATGTATTCGGCAACGTTTACCGAAACAGAAACGTCGAATGGCCTCGTCCGATTAGTCACTGAAGACACGCGCAAGAAAATGACCGTGCAACAAACTCCTGTAGGGGAAATTGACTTGTGTTTGCAAAACATGCGGTCGTTCGCCATGGGTTTCGTAACACCAAGTGAAAAGTTGGCATTCGATGCGCCAGGTACGTATGGCCACGCGGGCATGGGTGGCTCGGTGTCATTTGCAGACCCAAACCGACAGATGAGTTTCAGTTACATCATGAACAGAATGCGTAGTTCAATGTTTACCGACCCGCGTTCGGTCAGGCTGATTGAAGCTGCATCTCGCTGCGCAGACGCTTCCTAAGACCCATCGAGCCAATCAGGTAGCTACAGGAAGCAATTCCCGAGATACCCGCAACAATGGCGATGGCAATGCGAATAGGGAAGATCTCGCCAAGTATTCCTGTGCCAATACTGCTCAGTCCGGTGACCAGCATGGCAAAGCCCATGTCTCCTGCAAGTACACGACCGCGAATGTGGTCTTCTGTGCTGATCTGCAATCCGTAACTTGCCATCGTCCAAATTGCGCCACCACCAATGTGAGCAGCGCCAATAGCAATGACAGCCATCCACAACATTGGGCTTGCTGATGCCACAAGGTAAAAGACGCTCCAGATCAATCCACCAACACCAACGAGTAGCAACATTCGTGGCATGTTGTTGCGAACAAAGCGCATGAAAATGAATGGTCCAATTGCTGCACCAAAGCCTCGTGCTGCAAGTAACAAGCCACTACCACCGTCTCCAGTGTTGAATGCGTCAATCGCTAGCACTGCAAGTTGGCCAACTGCACCAGCACCAACTGCTTGAGTGGTTTTCGACGCCATGAGTGCAAAAATCACGCTGTTTTCTTTGGCGTAATGAAATGCTTCGCGCATGTCGGCGATTGGCCGAACTGGTTCGCGCACAGCATGATTTTTCCGTTCTTGTAATGGAACTTTGATGAGTGCAATCAATCCTGCGCATATAGCGAACGTTGCAATGTCGGCAACAAACGTTGCGGTTCGGCCAAATGTTGCAGCAAACAAACCGCCTACTGCAGAGCCAATAAACACCGAGGCACCCCAGCTTGAGCCAAACAAAGCGTTTGCTTGCCGGAGTTCTTCGTCGTTACGGGTGATGTTGGGTAACGCCGAACCAAATGCTGGAAGTGTGATGACAGCGAGCGAGGAAATCACAATCTGCGTGAGCAGTGCCAACCAAATGCGGTCTGCGCTCGATAGCAAGAATCCAACTCCGCAGATGGCTTGCAATGCTGAAACGAACACGATGATCCTGCGTCGATCAAATTTGTCAACAATTGGGCCAGCAAGCGGTGAGAAGAAAAATGATGGCAATACGTATGCGGCGTACACCAGCGAAACCAGGAAGGTGGAGTCAGTTGCGTCTTTGATCAGACCGACGAGGGCAACGTAGGTGAAGTAGTCGCCCATGACCGAAATGTTCTGCGCAACGAACAGTCTGCGCACGTTGACGTTTGAGCGAAGTACTCCCATGCGAAATGGTTACTTACGCATTGCTTGAATGCGATTGAGCGATTGCTCAGCTTCTGCCATCATGCTGCGCACCAATTCGCCTGCGTGCACGATGCTCTTAATTGCACCAACTCCTTGGCCGGCAGGCATGAACTCTTGTTCAACATCTACCTTGGTTCCTTCTGGGTAACCCAAGTGGTTTACGCCAGCTTGCATAGAAGCAATTGCTTGTTGCGGAAACCCTTGCAGCGTTTCTGGGTGCTCTTCAAACTTTTTTGTCCATTCGTTGCGCACTACGCGGCATGTTTTTCCGGTGTAGCTGCGTGTAATGACGGTGCCGTCTTCAAGAGTGTCAATCAGTTTTTCTTTGTAGCCATCAACACCGCGCGCTTCGTGTGTGGCAATGAAACGAGTTCCTACCCATACGCCGTCTGCGCCAAGTGCAAGTGATGCAGCAAGTCCACGGCCGTCAAAGAGTCCACCTGCGGCGACTACCACCATCTTGTCGCCAACTGCATCAACCACTTGAGGAACCAGCGCCATGGTGGCAACAGTTCCGGTGTGTCCGCCACCTTCGGTGCCTTGTGCAACCACAAAGTCGCAACCGCTTTCATACGCAGCAGTTGCGTGACGAACTTTTCCACACATCGAACCAACGAGCACGCCGCTTTTGTGCAGGCGATCAATAATGTCGCGAGGCACACCAAGGCCTGCAACAAACACTCGCGCGCCACTCTTAATAATCAAATCAACATCGCGTTCAAGCGTGTGGGGAAGCGCAGTCAACAAGTCCACACCAAATGCCTTATTCGTCAGCTTCTTTACGCCAGCAATTTCGTCTTCCAGTTCACCAGCCTGCATGGTGCTTGCACCTAAGGTGCCAAGTCCGCCGGCCTCAGAAACAGCAGCAACTAAACGGTGGTACGACACGCCACCCATGCCCGCAAGCATGATGGGAAATTCAATGTCGAGCATGTCGGTTAAGCGTGTGCGCATGGCTCTAACCGTAGTTCTTGAAGGCGCCGTCACGCTTCAAAAAGCCCTTGTGCCAGCGCCGAGGAGTGAACACCGCGGCGCGTGGTTCGTCTTCAAACATCCAGCGCACAAAGTTGCGTCGCGTCCATGGCGTAAGGCTGGCAAGGCGCAGTGCGCCTCGAGCGCCAATGCTGCTCTGCAACACTTTGCCAAGAGTCACACTCATACGGTGGTCGGCAAACAGGTGTTGCTTCATCAATTTTTCATAGTTGCGTCGGGCAATAGATGCCTCGCGATTACCGGTTGCAATAATTGCTTGGCCGGCAAGTTGGCCCGACAACAACGCTTGTCCAATTCCTTCACCCGTCAAAGTGTCAGTAACGCATGCTGCGTCGCCAACAAACAACACTCGACCGCTGCTGAGAGTTGCCGTAGTAACGCGTGCAGGAATTGGCCATGCTGTGTGGCGGTCTTCCATAACGGCAGATGCGCCAAGTGCTTCACGAATGTGCGGGCGCTGCAACAAGTTCGGCCACAGGTCTTTCATTTCTTGCACGGAGTATTTACCACCGCGCAAAATTCCAAAACCCACATTGGCGCGGCCACCCTTCAGTGGAAACGACCATGCGTAACCAGGTAGCAAGTCTTTGTCGAACCACACATGCAAACGATCCTTTGCTGTGCCAGTCACGTTGTTTGCGTACTGACGGAACGCGTGCCACTCGCCGAGGTATGTGCCTTGTGACAATCCAAGTGCTTTGCGTATTGGCGACCACATACCATCGGCGGCAATCACAAACTGTGCGCGTAGCACTCCAATGTTTTCAACATCAAGGTTCACGTAATCGCGCGACGAATTATCAATTGCCGTAAACGCGTGTCCTTCAAGCACACGCACACCTACGCGCTTTGCTTGTTCAACCAATGCGTTGTCTAATTCAATGCGCGGAGTAATTGCTGCAAACTGTCCGGCGCCATGGGGCAACGGCATGTGCATTTCGCGACCGCCAGGCGAGCGCAATCGCACGTCTTCACACACAGTCCAACTGGGCACGGTGCTTGGGTCAAAATCCAGTTCTTCCAAAATGCGCAATGCGCCTGTGGTTAAGCCATCGCCGCAACATTTGTCGCGAGGAAATGTTGCTTTGTCAATAACCACAACGTCGTAACCCGACTTGCGCAACGTAAGTGCCGTAGCAATTCCTGCAGGCCCTGCACCAACAATTGCCACATCGCACTGCATGGCAGGTGTGGTGTTCGACAAAGTTTCGGGCACGGGGTAGAGACTAGGGTTTGTCGTTATGAGTCGCTTATGTGAAGGTCGTGTAGTAGTTGTCACTGGTTCGGGTCGCGGTATTGGTCGCGAACATGCCTTAAGCCTTGCCAAGCATGGCGCTTTGGTCGTGGTGAACGACATTGGCGCAGGTGTAGACGGCAGTGGCGGCGACACATCGCCAGCGCAGCAAGTGGTGAACGAGATTGAGGCCATGGGTGGCCGTGCGGTTGCCAACGGCGACGACATTTCAACATGGGCCGGCGCCGAGCGCCTCATCAACACGGCAGTCGAAACATTTGGTGACTTGCATGCAGTGGTCAACAACGCAGGAATTTTGCGCGACCGCATGATGGCCAACATGAGCGAAGAAGAGTGGGACGCCGTTATCAAGGTTCACCTGAAGGGCACGTTTGCTCCTTCGCGTATGGCTGCCGCATATTGGCGCGATCGCAATAAGGCTGGTCATCCAGTCGATGGTCGCATCATCAACACCTCGTCGGTGTCGGGTATTTACGGCAACGTTGGTCAAACCAACTACGGCGCAGCAAAGGCTGGCATTGCAGCATTCACCACCATTGCAGCACTCGAACTTGCTCGCTACGGAGTAACAGTGAACGCAGTTGCACCAGTTGCGCTTACTCGCATGACCGAAAACCTCGGGCCTGCTCCAGAAACCGAAGAAGAGCGCGAGCAGCGTTCACCAAAGTGGATCGCACCAATCGTTACGTGGTTGGCAAGTGCAGAATCAAAA
>CANKUF010000068.1 GCA_947486675.1 Acidimicrobiaceae bacterium | reverse complement strand
CCGACTTTGAAATTACAGAAAAGATGATTCGGTTGCTCTTGCAACGTGCAGGTGTATCGCGTTTCTCGCGGCCAAAAGTTCTCATCTGCGTGCCGTCTGCAATTACCGAAGTTGAACGCCGCGCAGTAACCGATGCGACTCGTCGTGCAGGCGCAGCCGATGCGCAGCTGTTGGAGCAACCGATGGCCGCAGCAATTGGTGCAGATCTTCCAATTAATGAACCTGTTGGCAACATGGTGATTGACATTGGCGGTGGCACCACTGAAACCGCAGTTATTTCATTAGGTGGAATTGTTGCGCTTGAAGCAATACGCGTAGGAAGTTTTGATATCGACGCAGCAATTCAAAGCCATGTGCGTCGTGAACACGGTTTAGCGATTGGCGAGCGAACTGCTGAAGAAATCAAAATCAGTATTGGTAGCGCAATGGCAACTGCTGATGATCGCGATGCAGAAGTGCGCGGTCGCGACTTGGTAAGCGGTTTGCCAAAGACGGTTATTTTGACTGCGCAAGAAATTCGCGAAGCAATTGAAGATGTTGTTGCACAAATGGTGGCTTCGGTCATTCGTTGTTTGGCTGTGGCGCCGCCAGAGTTATCGCAGGACTTCCTCACTCGTGGAATGTATTTGGTCGGCGGTGGAGCATTGCTGCGCGGACTCGCCCAACGCATCGAGCGCGACACCCGAGTGCCGGTGAACATGAGCGACCAGCCGCTTGAGGCAGTGGTGCTCGGCGCAGGTCACTGCGTCGAAAACTTCTCCGCTCTCCGCGGCATGTTCATGGACAGTCGCCGCTAACTATTTAGCGAGTCGCGTCAGTCCTTCTTGCACCACGGTGACCACGAGTTTGCCGTCTTTGGTGAAAATATGACCCTGCGCGAGTCCGCGCGATCCTGAGGTGGAGATTGACGACTGCTGGTACAACAGCCATTCGTCTGCACGGAATGGGCGATGGAACCACATGGCGTGGTCCAGGCTGGCCATTTGTACCGATCCATCTGTCCAGGCCAGCCCATGGGGAAGCAGTGCGGTGTCAAGCAAAGTCATGTCGCTCGCATAAGTAACGATGCACGCGTGCAGGACGTTGTCGTCGGGCAGGGTGCCGTCAGCCCGAATCCATACGCGCTGACCAGGCATGGGGTTGCCTTTGCGGCGGAATGGGTCGCCATCGACATAACGCTGGTCAATTGGTCGCGGCCGGTCATACCATTCGCCAAGTTTTTCCTTGTATGGCTCCATGCGCGTTTTGAAATCGGGGAGTGATTCGGGATCAGGCGTACCATCCACCATGGAAATTTGATGCTCTAAACCTTCCTCGTGTTTCTGGAAGCTTGCATGCAAATTGAAAATATCTTTGCCGTGTTGAACGGCAACAACACGACGTGTTGAGAAACTCTTGCCGTCGCGAATGCGATCTACTTCATACAGAATTGGCACGCCAGGGTCGCCTGCGCGAAGAAAGTATGCATGTAGCGAGTGCACGTGGCGACCTGGTTCGTCAATCGTGCGCGATGCTGCAACGAGTGCTTGTCCAGCAACTTGTCCGCCGAAAGCACGTTGCCGATTTTCGTCTGGTGATTGTCCACGAAAAATATTGACCTCAATTGCCTCGAGGTCGAGCAGGGTGACAAGGTCTTGAAGGGGGGAAGCCATGCCTCTATGTTGCCAGTAAAGAGACCGCGTATCGAACTGTTGTAGCGTGAAATGTTGTGACACAGTTGAGTGGCGTTCTGCGAGAAATTGCATTGAGCACCACGGGTTTCATGCCCGAAAACGAGGGTGATGCTCTGTTTACGGCAGCATTGAGCGCTGGAGTGGATTGCCCAGCTTTGCCATTTGTGGAAATTGGCTCCTATTGCGGCAGAAGCACTGTGTGGTTTGGTGAGGCTGCGCGGTTGTCAAACACGGTGTTGCATGCAGTTGACCACCATGGCGGGTCTGAAGAAAATCAGCCTGGTTGGGAATGGCATGACCAAACATTGGTCGATCCTGCAACTGGTCGCTTGAACACGCTTCCGCACTTTGAGCACACCATGCAACGCGCAAACCTCACTTCGGTTGTGAAAGCAATCGTGGGCGACTCGCCCGTCATTGCATCAACGTGGAACGAACCAATCGGCATGTTGTTTATTGATGGCGGACACGGTCGCGAGGTTGCGCGCAACGATTATGTGGCGTGGACACCACATGTTGCAGTTGGCGGAACGTTGGCCATTCACGATGTGTTCAGCGACCCAGCACTTGGTGGTCAAGCACCATACGAAGAGATTTACCTTGCAGCAATTAATTCAAAGAACTTCGAAGAAACTTCGTGCACAGGTTCACTGAGAATTTTACAGCGAGTGAAATAACGAATCAGTCAAAAACAGTGCTGCTGAGAAACAACTTGCTTGCAGGTGTCGCCTGCGAAATTGCATCTGCAGCCAGAATGACAGCAGCAGCGGTATATGCGCTGCGTTCGTCTGCAGGAAACACAATTCTTCCCGGGTAGCTAATGCCGGTGAAGTACGAGCCATCGTCATTGCGGTGCGCGCGAGTCCATGACAGCAATTCTTTTGCCTTGTCGATTTCACCTGCTGCTGCATGGGCAAGTGAACACTCAGCGGTTTCTGCTGCGGTCACCCAGTCTTCGTCGTTCACGCAACGCACGCCACGACCATCAATGATGAACTCATCCCACTTATTGAGCAGTCGGGTTTTTGCCTCTGCGCCAATGGTTGCACCAGTCAGTACTGGGTAATACCAGTCCATTGCCCAACGCAATTTTGGCTCAAACACGCTTTGATCTGTGCCAATGAGGTGGTCAATCGTGTCGGCTGCTGCTCGCCACTCTGGCTGACTTTCGCCAATGATTGCGCCAATGTTTGCGCCCGAATGGAGTGCATGGCGAATAGAAGAAGAACCGGTGAGTAGCGAATAATCCCACGGACGAGAATCCACTTCACATGCCCACAAAATGGTTCCGTCATCTTTGCGCATACCAAGTACCCATGTGAGCGCGCGCTGCACCGTTGGCCACATCACGCGGATAAATGCTTCATCTTCAGTGACCAAATAGTGGTGCCAAATACCGGTGGCAATGTATGCGCACACGTTGGTGTCGAGTTTGGCGTCTTCAAGTGAACCGTCTGGCATGTAGTAGTTGTGCCAACTGCCATCTGGTCGTTGAATATCTGCGAGCCATGCATAAGCACGTCGTGCTTCGTCGTGCATGCCCATCACGTCGAGGGCCATCGCGGTTTCAACATGGTTCCATGGGTCGCAGTGACCGTTTGGAAACCATGGAATCATTCCGTTTGGAAGTTGCAACGCAGCAATGGTGTGTGCAGTCGCTACAAGTTCATCGGTAGTGATGACGTCGAGTAGTTCATCGTTTGATTGACCAGGAAAAATCATGAGGCGCGTCCTGGCTTTTGCGAATACACGATGTAGCTCTTGCCGAGTGCTGGGGCCAACACTTTTTCTAACGTGCGAGTGAGTGTTGGTGCAGAAACAATGTCCCACTCCAAAAACTTTTTATAGGCATTCACGAATTTATTGTCCTCGCGAGCCGGGCCAACTGCGCATCGCAGCCACCAATACGGAGAATGTAAACCATGTGCACGGTGTTCGTCTTGAACGACAAGTCCAGCGGCGCGCAGTTTTGCCTTCAGTTCGGTACCTGAGTAGATACGCACATGTCCACCTTGCACAAATGGCGCGTGGTATTCATCTGACAACATCCAGTTGATCTTCTCTGGGAACCATGAAGGGACTGTTGCTGCAAGAACGCCGCCCGGCTTCAGCACACGCGATAGTTCGTTTAGTGCAGCCACATCATTTTGAATGTGTTCAAGCACTTCGGAGGTCACGATGCAGTCGAAGGTGTTGTCGGCGAATGGAAGTCGTGTTGCGTCGCCGCGAAGTACAGCAACCAGATTCTCCGACTTAATTTCTCCGGCTTCAAACATTGCGGCAAACGTTGCGCGAGTGACTGTGGTTTCTTCTTCTGCGTAGTCCAGCGCAACCACACGTGCGCCGCGGCGTGCTGCCTCAAACGCGTGTCGGCCAAACCCTGCACCAGCATCGAGAAACATCGACCCTGGGCCCACTGGCAATTTGTCAAAACGTACGGTCAACATTGGCTATTTGGCATCCCGTTTGCGAAGCTTTTCTACGTTGTGAGGCATGGTCAAGACTTCTCGGTATTGATCAACGGTCAATTGCGCACAATGCTTCCAACTCCAGCGTTCCACAACTCGGGTTCTTCCTGCTGCGCCGATGCGATTGCGCAACTCAGCATTATCTAGACCTCGACGAATAGATGCGGCCAATGCTTCGGCGTCTCCTGCCGGGCACGACAACACCGTGTCGTTATCGATTCCAGTTACTTCAGGCAGTGCGCCACCTGTAGTTGCCACCAAACAAATTCCAGTTGACATTGCTTCAATTGCCGGAAGGCTGAATCCTTCATACAGGCTTGGCACTACGGCAAGTTCGCTCTCTGCGTACAACTCAACAATGCGTTCGTCGCTTACGCCCGAAACATGCGTGATGCAATCGGTCAGACCGAGTTTGCGAATGAGGTCCGCGTTTGCGCCTTCACGCGGGCGACCAATAATGGTCAGGTGCACGTCGCGTTCAGTTCGAATTTTGGCCAATGCTTCAAGCAGGTACGACAAACCCTTCAACGCCACGTCTGCCGATGCAGTGGTAATGAGGTGACCAGGCTTGCGTGAAATGTGTGGAAGCGGTGTGAAGAGGTCGGGGTCGACTCCAACTGGCACAAGTTTCATGCGGTCGAGTGAAACCTTCATGTCGGTGTGAATGTCGGCGATGGAGTTTTCACTGACCACTACAACTCGCGGCATCTTGCTCGCAACTTTTCCTTGCATGTTGACAAATGAATACCAGCGGCTAATTGCTCGACGCTTCCACCAAGTTTTAGTGTGCTCCATTTCCAACTTGCGATCTTTGGTAATGGGGTGGTGCAAGGTGACGATGGTGGGAATCTGTTTTTCAATTTTCAGAATTCCATAACCCAAACACTGATTGTCGTGCACGAGATCGAAGTCATTTACGCGTTTGCTCAGTTCGTTGTACGCGCGAATACTGAATGCACGCGGTTCGCCAAATGTGCCTTTCAAAAACTGTGCTGTTTCAACGAAACTTGGCCAGTCTTTAACTTCCCAATATGCAGGGAATCGACCAGGTGATTGATCATTAACAATGTCAAGGCTTGGCAACTTGGGTAGCGG
>CANKUF010000067.1 GCA_947486675.1 Acidimicrobiaceae bacterium | reverse complement strand
TCTGATCCACGAACGGTGCCAAGTACTTCTGCCCCGTCGAGTTCTTTCGCGTAAGCGGCTAAGCGAGCTTCTGCCAGCACGTACACCTTGTCGTCATGACGCACGCGCACATAGTCAACATCTGGTGCAACAGCCAACGCAAGGTTGCTCGGCAATGTCCATGGCGTCGTTGTCCATGCCAGCAAGTTGTCGCCAGATTCCAATACAAAGGCAACGGTGAGCGCCGGGTCTTGCACCATCTTGTAGGCGTCGTCCATACGGGTCTCGGTATTAGACAGTGGTGTTTCTAGTGCCCACGAGTACGGCAACACGCGGAAGCCTTCGTAAATGAGTCCCTTGTCCCACAACGCCTTAAACGCCCACATCACACTTTCCATATACGACGTGTCGAGTGTTTTGTAATCGTTTGTGAAATCCACCCATCGAGCTTGACGAGTGACGTATCGCTCCCAGTCGGCTGTGTATTGCAGCACCGAAACTTTGCAATAGTCGTTGAACTTGTCAATGCCGTAATCGGTAATTGCTTGTGTTCCCGAAATTCCAAGCTGACGCTCTGCTTCGGCTTCTGCAGGTAAACCGTGACAATCCCAACCGAAGCGACGCTCTACTCGCTTGCCGCGCATGGTTTGATAGCGAGGAACTGCATCTTTAACAAACCCAGTGAGCAAGTGTCCGTAGTGCGGCAACCCGTTAGCAAACGGTGGACCGTCGTAAAACACAAATTCATTGGACGCATCTCCAGTAGATGGATGCTGCTCAACGGAGGCAACAAAGGTGTTGTCTTCCTGCCAAAACTTCAGTGTTTCGGTTTCAATAGCCGGGAAATTTGGCTGCGGATCAACTTGCGGATACGTCACGGTGCGTAAGTGTACGACTTCGTTACTCTCGGTTCACCGCAATCAGCAAATGACATTTTGAAGAATTGACAGTCCGATCACCACAACGATTGGCGACAAATCAAGCGGACCGACAAGTGGGAGCGCACGTCGAACTGGCAACAACACCGGATCGGTGACTTGGTAAACGATGCGCGAAATTTGTCCGAAGATGCCATTTGGACTTGCTGGGAACCACGACAAAATCACTCGTGCGTATACCAAGAACGTAAAAATCGCAAGCGCGTTGCAGATGATAAACACGTCAGCCGCGCGGTGAACTTGCGCCGAATGGCTTAATAAGGAACACGCCTGGGGACACCTTTTCCATGGTGCCTTGCATTCCGTAAATTAATCCACTGGTGAAATCGAGTAAGCGTCGAGCAACTTCGCTGTCGGCAGAACCAATGTTGAGCAACACCGAGTTGCCACTCTTAAACAAGTCGGCAACTTCTTTCGCTTGGTCGTAACGCGTTGGTCGCACTTCAACCGGCTGTGCAGAATTTGCTGAGAGCGGACGAACTGTTGGCTGCGCGCGCAGACCACCATTGGATGGACGCACTTGCACGCTGGAGTCATCTCGCTGCTGCGGTGCACGGGTGTTTACACCGCGAGGTGCACGTGGAGCGCGAACATCTGCGCGTGGATCGGCGATTTCATCGTCGTACTCTTCGTAGTCGTCATACTCTTCTTCTTGACGAGCCATGCGTCCGCGCGGCTCTGGGCGGCGACGTGGCTGTGGGCGTTCAACGGCAATTGAAGCGTCGTAATCGTCATACGCGTCATCTGGTCCGAGGCCCAGGTAATCCATTGCTCGTCTAAACATTGACATCGTCTAAAGGTTACAACAACTTACCTATGCGGTGATGGACGGTTGCCGAACAGGGCTGACCCCACACGCACCATGGTGCTTCCCTCTTCTACAGCAATCTCGAGGTCGCCGGTCATGCCCATGCTGCACTGTTGCAATCCATGCTCATCGACCAACGTGCGAAGCATGCGAAATGCTGAACGGGTCACGATGGGGTCTTCATTCGTGGGGCCAACCGCCATGAGTCCTAGAACTTCAAGGCCCAAATCACGCGCAGCGCGGGATAGCTCTCCAACTTGTGCAGGTGTGCAACCACCCTTGTCACCTTCGCCAGTCACATTTACCTGCAACAACACTTGGGTGCCCGACCTGGATGTGCGCTTGGCAATTTCGGTTAACAGCGCCAGACGGTCGATGGACTGCCAAACATCGACTATGCCAACCAGTTGCTTTATCTTGTTTGATTGCAATTGCCCGATGAAGTGCACGGGCAAGCGATCGGCCAGCGCCACCTCACCTGCTTTTTGCACAACTTCTTGGGCATAGTTCTCGCCAACTGCATCACAACCCGCAACTTTGGCAAACCGCCACGCCTCGGAACCAAACGTTTTCGATACTCCAACAAGAGCGACGTTTGTGCCGCCTGCCAGAGTTATCCGATTACGCAGCGCTGCAACAGCCTCGCTAACACTGCGCTGATCCAACGTGAGAGTTACTTCAGGAACGAAGGAACGTCAAGACCGTCATCGTCATCGCGCAGTGGGTCTTCACCAGCACCGAACAATTCCTTCAAACGACTTCCACGCTGTTCTGGAATACGACCGGTATCACCCGCACGCGGTTCGCGCTGACGTGAACTGGTGTTGTCTCCACGATCAAATCCGGCAGCGATCACTGTGATCTTCACCTCGTCAACAAGTTCGTCGTCGATAACTGATCCGAAGATGATGTTTGCGTCTGGGTGCGCAACTGCGTGAATGATTTCTGACGCGGTGTTCACTTCGAACAATCCAAGGTCTGAAGGACCTGCGATGTTCAACAAGATTCCGCGAGCGCCCTCAACCGAGGATTCAAGTAGCGGCGAGTTAATTGCAGCGTTAGCAGCAACTGTCGCACGATTGTCTCCGGTTCCACGACCGATTCCCATCAGCGAAGTTCCTGCATTCTTCAAAATCATTTTCACGTCGGCAAAGTCGGTGTTAATGAGACCTGGGGTCATGATTAACCCGGTGATTCCCACTACTCCATCGAGCAGAACCTGGTCTGCTGTTGCGAATGCTGCCAACAAGCTCGTCTTGTCACTCGAAATGGTAAGTAAGCGCTCGTTTGGAATAACGATCAGCGTGTCTACTTTTTCGCGAAGCTTCGAAATTCCTGCTTCTGCTTGCAACGCACGACGGCGACCTTCAAAATTAAATGGCCGTGTCACGATGCCAACAGTGAGCGCTCCAGCGGCGCGTGAAATTTCTGCAATAACTGGTGCTGCACCAGTTCCCGTTCCGCCACCTTCACCTGCGGTGATAAACACCATGTCGGCGCCAGCAACAAGTTCTTCAATTTCTGCGCGACTCGACTCTGCTGCTTCACGACCAACTTCAGGATCGCTTCCTGCACCGAGACCACGAGTGAATTCGCGACCAATATCAATCTTCACTTCTGCATCGCTCATCATGAGCGCCTGTGCATCGGTGTTTATCGCAATGAACTCAACACCCTTCATTCCGGAGTCAATCATGCGCTGCACAGCGTTAATGCCGCCGCCGCCCACGCCAATTACCTTGATCACTGCAAGAAAGTTGTGCGGTGCTCCAGCCATATTGTTCATGCCTCCGTTAACGATTACTCGATATATGCGAAACGCCCCCAATGGCGTCGTTCACGAGGCTAGTTGACCAACACACCCCGCATGGGAAGCCTCGCATCAGGGTCGGTTATGGCGAGGACACCACGGGGGTTCCAGATGACACATCGATGCCTGCGATCTGGTTGATGTCCTGGCGACGCAGAATCACAACAACATTGACGAGCTTGTTTCGTAGGTCTACGGGTTCACCAAAATTCACTACCGCCCCCGTGAGCAAGGTCATCGTTACCTGATTTGGGCCATTAACGCCCATGTTTTTCACGACTGGCCGAATCTCTTCTGGCAGCGACATTGCCAATTGGGCGGCTGCGGCATAGGACTCAGAAGCCATTGCACCGGCAATCAAATTGGGGCCAGTGCCATCGATCAGCATGTACTCGGTTGGACGACCATTGACCACAGCGAGCACGCGTCCATCCTGATCAATCACTCTGCCTTGATTATCTACGCCTAGGAACCACGCAATAGGCATACGCTCCTGAATTTCAATTACTGCGCGTCCTGGCAAGTAGGTCTTTATCCGCACTGACTCAATCCACGGATCTGTCTCCAACAGTTTTTGCGCAGCATTGGTGTCAACAGTAAGCACCGACTTGCCTCGCAAACTCTTCGACACTGTTTCAATCAACGTGGAGTTCGCATACTTGGCTCCCTCAATATCAATGTTGCGCACAGCCACAATTGGTGATGCAAGCACGATGAGAACAAACACAACTCCTGCAAGAAGTGAACCACCAACAACGAGGAGTTGTTTGCGTCGATTAACTCCGCGCATTTTGACTAACTGCTTTGCACCGTTAACTACACGACGAGCCAACGAAAGTTCGGTCCATGCCGTCCCGTCAATAATGACCGCACCGCTTGAACTTCCATCAACATCAATGCTTGGCATGAGTTCGTCATCAAAAATTGCCACGCGAGTCGACGTTGGCGCGCGATGCACACTCTGGGACATGGTGTCTGCTGGGAAGTCATCGTCGGTCACGATTCGCAAATCGTCATCCACGATCACCACGCGTTCTGCTGGTGCAACAGGTTCTACATCGGGAACTTTCGTTGGCGATGTTGGATTTGCCGTTGCACTAGTTATGGGAACGATGGTCGCATCGCGGGTGACGTCGCGAGTTGCATCACGACCAAACGCTTCTCGCAGTTCATCAAGCACTTCTTCAGACACATCTGAGTCGACAATTCGGATCACTTCGCCATTGAGTACCGACACCGGGATCGTTCCATCGGTCGTTTCGTTCGCAGTGGAAGACTTATCAAAAACTTGTTCGAGACGAATGGTAGAAACACCAACTTCGGAATCTTTGTTGAGCAATTCCACAATTGCTGGATCAGTTGCATCTTCGAACCCAACAAGTCGAATCTCGCTGCGCAACACATACCCTCGCTCATCGCGCACACGACGACGTATTTCTGCCATCAGCGCAACAACATCGTGCGCGCTGCCATGTTCATCTGCCTGAATAAAGTTGGCGTGCTTTTCTGAAACTTGAGCCGAACCAACGCGCAGTCCACGCATTCCGAGTTCATCGATCACTGCCCCAGCAGATACCTTGCCCGGCTCTGGGTTAACAAACACCGAGCCCGCGTTTTGTCCACCTGGTTGATTCTCACGACGCCAGCGCACCACTTCCTGCAATTCGGCTTCTGATGCCTCTTGGGACTTCGACCATTCAAGATCAACGGTTGCACTGA
>CANKUF010000066.1 GCA_947486675.1 Acidimicrobiaceae bacterium | reverse complement strand
CAGTTCGAGTCATTGCCAATCGCTCTACTGGCAAACAGGGTTACGCCATTGCGACCGAGGCAGTTGCCCGCGGAGCCAAAGTGACGCTCATTTCAACATCAGATTTGCCAACTCCATTTGGCGTCAATCTTGTGCAAGTTGAAACTGCTCAGCAAATGATGGAAGCGGTTAATGCCGAAGCAAAGTCGGCAGATGTGGTGGTCATGGCAGCAGCAGTTGCCGATGTACGACCGGTACACGCGGCCATGCACAAGTTGAAGAAAGACCCACTAACGGGTCTCATTTGCAACCTCGGCGCGATCGAACTTGAAGCAACTCCCGACATTTTGGCGGGTCTTGGCAAGTGCAAGCCTGCTGGTCAAGTGTTAGTTGGCTTTGCCGCCGAGACCGAAAACCTCATTGCCAATGCTCAGTCCAAGCTTGAACGCAAAGGTGCCGACCTGATCGTTGCCAATGATGTCTCCCAGGCTGGAGTCGGCTTTGCTCACGCTACGAATGCCGTGACCTTGGTCGCTCGCGGAACCGAGCCTGTCGAGGTGGCGCTTGCCGACAAGCGTTCAATCGCTCGGTCGGTCTTGAATGCCGTAGTTGCCATTCGGTCTGCACGTACCAACTAGTCTCTACACGTCATACCGACGAGTCGCGAGAGCGGCACAACAGATGGAGCAGTTGTGAGAAAATTCACCTTTACTTCGGAGAGCGTTACCGAAGGTCACCCGGACAAGATGGCTGACCAAGTTTCCGACGCAGTACTCGACGCAATTTTGACGGAAGACCCACATGGTCGCGTTGCTTGCGAAACTCTTCTGACCACCGGATTGTGCGTTGTTGCCGGCGAAATTACTACCTCTGCATACGTAGACATTCCAAAGATCGCACGTGAAGTGATTAAGGGAATTGGCTATGACAACGCGCTGTATGGCTTCGATGGCAATACGTGCGGCGTCATCGTGTCAATTGACGAACAAAGCTCAGACATCGCAATGGGTGTTGACTCAAGCGAAGAAACCCGCAGTGGTCAAAGCGGCGAAGACAAACTCAACAGCCAAGGCGCAGGCGACCAAGGAATGATGTTTGGTTATGCATGCAACGAGACACCAGAGCTCATGCCTTTGCCAATCGACCTCGCGCATCGCATGGCCGAAAAACTTGCCGAAGTTCGCAAGTCAGGTGCAATTCCTTATTTGCGCCCGGACGGCAAAACACAGGTCACGTTTGAATACGAAAATGGAATTCCAGTTCGCTTGTCAACCGTGCTCATTTCAACTCAGCACGCAGACGGAACTCCGCGCGACACCGTCATTCGTCCAGACCTCATCGAGCAGGTCATTCGTCCGGTCATTCCAGCACAGTTCCAGAACGACAAGTACTCGGTGCACATCAACCCAACAGGCGAGTTCGTTAAGGGTGGGCCACATGCCGACACCGGACTTACTGGTCGCAAAATTATCGTGGATACATACGGTGGTATGGGTCGTCACGGTGGTGGAGCATTCAGCGGCAAAGACCCATCAAAGGTTGACCGCTCGGCTGCTTATGCAGCACGTTGGGTAGCAAAGCATGTTGTTGCAGCAGGCGCCGCCACACGCTGTGAAGTGCAAGTTGCTTACGCAATCGGAATGGCGCAGCCAATCAGCATCTTGGTGGAAACCTTTGGAACAAACACTGTTGATGAAATAGCAATTGAAGATGCTGTTCGTCAGGTGTTCGACCTTCGACCTGCCGCAATTTTGCGCGACCTTGACTTGAAGCGTCCGATCTACAACAAGACGGCTGCATATGGTCACTTCGGTCGAGCCCTTCCAGAATTTACGTGGGAGACGCTGTCACGCTTGAAGGAATTCAAAGCAGCAGTCAAGCTCTAAATGTCGCTCGTCGCGCGGGTTGTCCCCGACGTGACTGGTGTGGACAAGGTATTTGACTACCTCATACCGTCAGAACTACATGATGCAATTGCTATTGGCGATCGCGTTCGCGTGCCCTTGCATGGACGCAATGTTCCCGGATGGGTGAGCGAGATTGGTTCGACATCTGATGGGTTCACCGATGTTGATGAAGCAAAGTTACGTGCGGTAATTAAGCGGCTGGGCTGTGGCCCGTCCGTTGAAGTGGTGCAACTTGCTCAGTGGGCGAGTCATAGATGGTGCGGAAGGTTGCGCGCATTTTTCGTAGCGGCTTCGCCAAGCACGTTGGTGGCATCACTTCCAACAGCCAGATATCTGCGCGATCAGGTAAAGGTTGTGGGAGATTCCGATGTCTCGTTAGCCGTGCGTGAATTGCGCTCATTGCTTGTTCAGCGCGGTCCTCTGAAATCGCCAGTTGATGTCATGGTGGGGGCGGCTGTGGTTGGTCCAACTCTGGTGATTGTTCCTACGGTGGTTCGTGCGCGATTGTTCGCAGCCTCGTTAAAACGTCACGGCTTAACGGTTGCGGTGTTGCCAGATGAGTGGGACTCGGCTGCTGGTGGTGTCGATGTGGTGATTGGGTCGCGAACAGCAGTGTTTGCTCGCGTTCCACATCTTCGCAGTGTGGTCGTCATTGACGAACACGATGACTCGTTACGCGAAGAACGCACGCCGACCTGGCATGCGCGAGATGTTGCCATTGAGCGGGCTCGGCAACTGAACATTTCATGTGTCTTGGTGTCTGCGTTACCAAGCGTTGCTGCAAAGGTGTGGGCAGGCGACAGGGTGGTGAGGTCGGTTGAGCAAGATGCGGCGTCGGAATGGCCAACTATTCAATTAATTGACAGAACACTGGATGAGCGTTGGTCAAACTCGTTGCTGTCATCTGAATTCATCGCCGAGCTGCGAGACCATTCGCGGCGCATCGTTGCGGTTCTGAACACCAAAGGCAGAGCACGCCTTCTTGCGTGTGCGTCTTGCAAGTCATTGGCCCGATGTGCGGCCTGTGATGCGGCTGTCGAAATTGGCACGAATGGGCAGTTTTCGTGTCCGCGCTGTTCTACTCAACGTCCGCAGGTATGCATGAAGTGTTCCTCAGCGAAATTTCTTACCTTGAAACCCGGAGTGAGCAAGTTGCGCGAAGAGATCGCTCAAGCTGCCGGGCGCAAGATTGCTGAAGTGGTTGAAGTAACTGGCGGTGGCGATGATGCGGTTGCGATAGATCAATCAAAGATGTTGTTCGTTGGCACAGAGGCTGCGTTACACCGCGTGCATGAAGCTGACACGGTGGTGTTTCTCGATATTGATCAGGAACTAGCAGCGCCGAGGTATCGCGCGTCGGAAATTGTTGGTTCGTTGTTAGTGCATGCGGCGCGGTTGGTGGGTCGTAGCGAAATTGGCGGAAAGGTAATGGTGCAAACGCACAGCATCGATAGTCCCGTGCTACAGGCAATGGCGTCGTTGCATATTGATCAGTACCTGCAATCAGTTTCCGAGATGCGCAGTTTCATGAAGCTTCCTCCATTTGGCGCACTGGCACAGTTGTCTGGCACAAACATCGATGCAGCGATGAACGAACTTCGCAACAATGTATTCGTGCACATTTCAGCATCAAACGATGGCTCGTACTTAGTGAAAGCCTCGGACTGGCACGTGTTGGCTGACGCACTCAGTGAAATTGAAGCGGTGAAGGGTGTCAGGCTGAAAGTTCAGGTTGATCCGTCGCGCGTTTAGGCGACACGCGCAATACGCGAAAGCCCCGTTTGCTGGTTAACCGTTCTGTCAAATAACCCTGTTCGTTCAGCCAGACTGCAAGTGAATCGGATCCTAAATTTCGATTGATGACGAGCCAGGCTTCGCCAGTGACTGACAGGCGCGAGAGCCAAGTAAGCAGCAGTGCATGGAGCTCTTGCTTGCCAATACGGATTGGCGGGTTGGACCACATCACGTCAAAGCGAATTGACTCATCAATTTCGTCCGGCGCACACGCAACAACGTTTGACAAACGATTGCGCTGTGCATTCGAATCAGTAAGTGCCCTTGCACGGTCATTGATGTCGATCGCGTACACCGTTGCATTCGGTGAATACGCGGCCAGCGTTAGGGCAATCGGGCCAGAGCCACATCCGAGATCAAGAAAATTACCCGTGCTTGGTGGTCGTGCCGCAGATTCAATCAACACCATGGTGCCCTGGTCGACACCTTTGCGCGCAAACACGCCACGATCTGTACCAATCGTGATGTCGCGGTCTGCCACGCGCAGAACGGCAAAATTCTGCTGCTTTGTGTGGGCAACAGAAGCAACTTGTGGTTGTGTGGTGAAGTACTGCTCGTCGCTCATAAGCCTCGCTAGCCTTACACGCTATGGCGCAGTCATCAAGCAACAAGGGTTCATCCATCCGCAAGTACGGAGACCCAGTTTTGGCCGCAATGGCCGATGAGATAACCAACATTGACGGCAAGTTGGTGAATCTTGCCGAAGACATGTTCCGTGTGATGTATCAAGCACCAGGACTCGGACTCGCCGGCCCGCAAATTGGTGTGCAGAAGCAAATATTCGTTTATGACGTTGATGACGACCCGCAGGTCATCATCAATCCAAAGATTGTCGAGTCATCGGGTGAATGGGTGTACGACGAAGGTTGTCTGTCCATCCCTGGTTTGTATGTAGAGATGTTGCGGCCGAAAAAGGTGCTTGTCAGTGGCTACACGCTTGAGGGCGAAGAAGTGAAGATTGAAGCCGATGAATTACTCGCTCGTTTGTTCCAACACGAAATTGACCACTTACAAGGTGTGTTGATGTTTGATCGCATGCTTCCAGACCAACGCGAACTTGCCATTGTTGAATACGCAAAGGTGGGCGAGGGCCCAGCCGATGCCGAGCCGGTGTACTTACGACTTTCGTGACCACACTTGCGCCCCTGCCGCGCGAGCGCGCCAAGCGCATTGTGTACATCGGTACGCCAGAGATTGCGGTTGCTCCGCTGCAAGCACTTGTAGCCGAAGGGTTCGTTGTTGAACTTGTTGTCACGGGCGTTGACAAGCGCCGGGGTAGAGGCACAGAAACGAGTGCAAATCCTGTAAAGACTGCTGCGCTTGCATTGGGAATTCCTGTTTCACATGACATTAACGATGTGTTGAAAATGAATCCCGATGGCCTGCTCGGTGTAGTCGTTGCATTCGGCAGCATCATTGCTCCTGGGATTTTGCAACACGTGCCAATGATCAATATTCATTACTCAGCGCTTCCAAAGTGGAGAGGTGCAGCGCCAGTAGAGCGGGCGATTCTTGAAGGAGATAGCGCAACTGCTGTGTGCATCATCCAAGTTGTAGAACAACTCGATGCAGGCGATGTACTCGCAACTACGCCG
>CANKUF010000065.1 GCA_947486675.1 Acidimicrobiaceae bacterium | reverse complement strand
GACAATAACCGGAATAGTGACAACGGCTGTGATGCCCTCGATCATTTCTGGGTCACTCATGCGAGCAACACCACCGTCGCGTCGAATGTCGGCCGGTACGCGCTCAAGTGCCATCACTGCAGTTGCACCAGCATCTTCGGCGATCTTTGCCTGCTCAGGGTTGACCACGTCCATAATGACGCCACCCTTAAGCATCTCGGCCAAGCCGCGATTTACCTTCATTGGCCCAAAAGCCGAATTGCCCTTGCTAGTAGTCATGAAGTCAAGCGTACCGACCAGGCCTGCTTGACCCCTAAGCCAACTCGGGGATTTCCCGAACGCGAATTACGGGAATTTGACCTCGTCTTGTGTCATGCCAGGAGTCACCACTGCGGTCTTGCTAGCACGTGCAACTTCTACAAAAGTCTGCCCAGGCGTCAACTTAATTACGCCGCCAGCAGAATCCTTTAGCTCAAATGGCTTCAAACGATCGGTGCGCGACCAAGTTCCTTCGTACACAACGCCGTTGGTGAAGACATACACCTTTCCAGAGCCAAGTGTTTTCGAAGTTGGGCTGTAGGTGTTGGTGTACTCCACTTCAAGGACAACGACGTTCGGAACCGACAATGCAACATCTGCAGTGTCAACAACAATCGTTCCGTCCTGAGTACGGACCCATTCCTTTGCGGCTGCATCCCAGTCCCACTGCACTTTGACGCCGTCCATGGACACTTTCAAACCGAGTGCTTCTTTTGACGTGGATGCGTTCGCATCACTTACCGTGCGATATGCGAACTGAGTAGACGGTGCAGTCGAACCAGCAGGTGCAAGTGTCCACAACTTGGTGGTTTCAGCGAACAAGTTGTGCGGTGCTTTGTATTCATCGCTGCGCTTAAACCCGCCATCTGTATTTGCCACTGAATAACTCAAGTCAACGAGATCGGACTTGCCAATTGCTGCAGACACTTTGCTGTTTCCACCGCTCCACACAAACAGCGGCTTATTCAATGAACCAACCAAGTTGATGTCTTGGAAGCGACCGCTGCGAATCGGCCCTACAGGATCAGAACCTTGACTCTGAAACACCGCGGCATAGCGAGTGAGCTTCTCTACGTTTTCTTCGAAAATAATGTCAGCCTGGTTGATTCCAGCTTGCGGACGAGCACCAGGGTGATTGTCAATCTTGACCACCATTGCTGGACGTGTTGCCGTTGTTGGATCTTCTAACGGAGTTCCAAGCAGTGGGTTAACAGGAACATCACTTGCCACATCGGTTGTTGGAACCGAGTCGGTTGAGGCAGTGGATGAGCCACTTGATCCACCACAGGCAGACAGTGCTACGACTGCTGCAATGGCAAGTGAACGGGAACCTAAAACAGATACTCGACGATTCATGATTTACATCTCCCTGAGCAACGCAATGCGCTCGGATAGAGGCGGGTGGGTATTAAAAAGTTTATGCCACATGCCTAACCTGCCCGCGTCTTTAACTCCCGACAATGGCTGCTCAATCCACATATGAGCGGTAGCCATGCTGGCCGAATGGGTTTCGGTGTGATCTGCCTGAAGTTTTTCTAATGCCGATATCAATCCTGGTGGATATCGCGTCATGCGCACCGCCGAAACATCGGCAAGAGTTTCGCGACGACGGCTGACCGCAGCCTGCATGGCGCGCGCAATAAGCGGTGATACCAGCAACAGTACGAACCCAATGATCGCAATGGGGTTGCCGCGATCGTTTCGATCGCCACTACGGCTCACTCGCCCACCGTTCCACCACATCATGCGTAGCGTCATATCGGTAATTAAGGCGATTGATCCAACCAAAGTGACCGCCAACGTAGACACGAGGATGTCGTAGTTCTTGATGTGCGACAACTCGTGGGCAACAACACCTTCGAGTTCGACACGGTTCATCTGATTCAGCAATCCAGTAGTGATAGCAATTGCGGCATTCTTTGGGTTACGTCCTGTTGCAAAGGCATTCGGAGCATCGTCGTGAATGATGTACACCTGAGGCTTTGGAAGTCCGCCTGCAATGCACAGCCCTTCGACAAGGTTGTGCAAACGTCGGTACTCGTTGATATCTGCTGGAACGGCACGACTGACAGCCAGCGCAATTTTGTCCGACTTCCAATACGAGGTCACGGCCATTACCGCCGAAATGGCAAGCGCAATAATTGTTCCCGTAACGCCATTCCCAATCAGAGTGCCGACAGCCAATCCAACCACAACGAGAAACAGAACGAATCCAAACATCAAGAAAACTGTTCGACGCTTATTTGATGCAATGAGATCATTCATAGTTAGAACTTCACTTCCGGAACAACACGCGCGGCGTCTTCTGCTTCAAAAAATTCGCGCTCCGAAAAACCGAACATTCCAGCCAACAATACGTTTGGAAATTTTTGGATTGCAGTGTTAAACGTTGATACCGCATCACCATAGAACTGCCGCGCATACGCAATTCTGCTTTCAGTATTCGACAGCTCTTCTTGCAACGAAACAAACCCAGCGTTCGCCTTCAAGTCTGGATAGCCCTCTGACAAAGCAAACAACTGCCGCAACGCACCAGTCATTGCATTGTCGGCAGATGCCTGAGCGTGAGGATCGGTTGATGCAGCCATGCCTGAGTTGCGCGCGGCTATGACAGCTTCAAGCGCAGTCTTTTCATGGGCTGCATACCCCTTCACCGTCTCTACAAGGTTTGGAATGAGATCGAGGCGGCGCTTCAACTGCACGTCGATTTGGCTCCAAGCGTTGTCCACTTCATTGCGTTGACGGACAAGGGAGTTGTAGATGGCGCCAACGATAAGCGCAAGAAATATAAGGACGAGAACTACTACCACTGTTGTGCTCATCCATTCAGTCTACGGCACCTGTCCGAGACACAGAGATCACGCGGTCACTGCGAGTTCTGGCGTCCATTCAGAAATTTTGGACGGCGCAGCACTCTGTCTTCAAACATTGCAACAAATCGGTTCGGTGCGATCTCAAGCAGTCGCTCTGCTTCATCACTTAACAACTTGTTGTAAATCTCTACGTAGGACTCCGCTAATCGTTGCATCGAGAAGTCTTGCGCACGGGCGTGCCCACCTGATATCAGATGCTCACTAGTCTGCGAATTCGTTGTTGCCACTCGTAACGCTTCGGCAAGAGCAACCGGATTTCCGGGTTCGACGAGCAAGGCATTCACATCATGAGTTGCAACATTGTTGTAGCCGCTGATGTTGCTTGCCACCAGCACTGCTCCAGCCGCCATTGCTTCAAGCAACACAATGCCAAATGATTCGCCTCGCAACGATGGCGCACAGAATGTGGTGCACCTTGCCAACCTGTCAAGTTTGTCTTCTTCGGTTATCCGCCCAAGCCAACTGATGCGCTCATCTGCACCATAAGTATTTTGCAAATCATCAATACCCGCTCCGTCAGAGGCGATCCAGAGTTTCAGATTTTTCGGGAGATGCGCCATCGCCTGCAGCAAAACTTCTAACCCCTTGCGCGGCTCGTAGCGACCACAAAAGAAAACAGTGGGAGTTGTTTCACGCGGAGTCGTTGGCCGCGAATATCGCTGCACCTCAATACCGTTAAACAAAATGGTGTACTCGCCATCCAGATATCTACTCGCAAGTTCTTTTGCAGATTCACTTACTGCAACTCGCACGTTCAAGTGTTCAGCCGCCCACCGGGCAGTTTTGTTTAACACTCGATACGACGTGGAATCACCCGCTGCATGGAACGTGCCAACTGTTGGTGCAAGCTTGAGCAACAATGCCGACACGGTCGGGCCAGGAACAATTGGTTCGTGTAAGTGAATGACATCGAAGGCTTCGTCGTTTAACGCACGAATGGTGCGCATTGCCGCCGATGGATCTGGTGCAAGTGGTGCAACCGAACCATTGGCGGCAGTTGGCAGGCTGTTGCCAAGTGGCGTAACAAAAGGTTCGGGCGGCGGACCATCGCATGGTGCGAGCACGCGAACTTCGTGGCCAATTCTGCGCAATTCGCGAGCAAGTCCAAGCACCTGTGCCTGCACACCACCAGGCACCGAAACGCTGTACGGGCTCACCATGGCGATGCGCAACATGTTCACGGCATATACGGTAGGCGCATACAAGGAGCATTCAAGCCATGATCAATTTCTCGCCATCCACCTACACACTTCCTGCAATTTCACTCGTTGCATCTCCTACGAAACGTCAAGCAATTTTG
This sequence comes from Acidimicrobiaceae bacterium, assembly GCA_947486675.1. GTDB lineage: Bacteria > Actinomycetota > Acidimicrobiia > Acidimicrobiales > Ilumatobacteraceae > UBA3006. Next base: position 1,100 of record CANKUF010000065.1, on the reverse strand, counting down.
GACATTGCAGTTGATGCAGAGCGTCGCGGCTTTGCGGGTATTGCCTGCCCAAGCTTGGGCGGAACGCTTGGTCTCTGTGTGTCTCTGGCGCATGCAACATCAACTATTCCCTTTTGGACATCGATACAACCGATGTATTACAGCCACCCAGTTGAACTGGGAAACACCGCCGCCCACATTCACGAAGTTTCAGGTGGTCGATTTGGCCTTGGAATTGGTGTGAGCCATGGTCCAGTAGTGCAGCGACTTGGCGTTGCAACGGGCAAACCGCTTTCCGATATTGCCAACTACGTTCAGACAATGCGCGCCAATGAGCGATTCTCGGGACAACTTCCTCAGATTTTTCTCGCCACGCTGCGCGACAAGATGCTTGCGCTCTCAACCGAGGTTTCGCAAGGTGCAATTTGGGCGAATGCTTCACTGCGCGACATCAGCCGCCAAGTTGCATCCGTCCCAGAAGCACTTCGCGGTCAGTTCTTCATGTCCAACATGGTGCCAACGGTGGTGAGTGAAGACCTCGACGCGGCGTACGCCATTCATCGCAAAACGTTGACCGGCTATGTCTCGCTTCCCAACTACCGCAATTACTGGAGAGTTGCTGGATACGACAAGGAAATGGACAACATCGAATCGATCATCGCGACCACTCCAAAGGAGTCACTCGCAGAACAATTGCAGCAGGCAATGACCGATGAATGGTTGCGCGATTGCACCATTTCAGGAAATGCATCTCAGGTTCGGGAACAATTCACCGCGTGGGCAAATGCCGGAGTGCTTCCGATTGCTGTGATGTCATCTACTAGCGGCGGACAGGCAAAAGCTGTTGCGGAATTGTTTGCAACATACGAAAGTTAATGAACACCAAGTTCTGTTAACAGCGATTCAACAAGAGTTTTAATCTGATCACGAATTGGTCGCACCGCATCAACACCTTGACCAGCAGGGTCATCTAACGGCCAGTCCACGTAGCGCTTGCCCGGAATGTACGGGCATGTGTCTCCACAGCCCATGGTGACCACTACATCCACTTCATGCAGCATTTCCATTGACCACTTCTGCGGCACATAGTCGGCAATGTCTACTCCTACTTCGCGCATTGC
>CANKUF010000064.1 GCA_947486675.1 Acidimicrobiaceae bacterium | reverse complement strand
TGAATTTCGTTGGCCTTTCAGTGGCGCTGATTCGCGAACTTGAAGGCGAAGTGAAGCAACAAACCTCTATTCGCTACTCAGACCCAGCAATTGTGGACATTGGCAAGGCTGGCCTGGAGTCGGTGTTGGGCAAGATCAAGTTCATGAAGAAAAAGCAGCCAGTGCAGGGGATTAGCGCTCAAATTGTGATTGGCAAAGACTTTATGGACTTCATCACTGCTAACCCAGAGCTTCCAAGCACTACGGTGGCGCCAAGTGAATAAGACAATGAACAAAACTGATGCCGCAACTGTTGCTGTAGTTGCGGCGCGCGCGGCCGAAGACAAGCAGGTCAGCAACATCATTGTGCTTGATGTTGGCGACATTCTGGCGAGTACTGAAATGTTTGTGGTGGTGAGCGCCAGCAACTCACGTCAGTTGCGCACCATTGCTAACGAGATCACAGCCAAGATTCGCGAAGAGTCCGAACGTCCGTTGCTACGCAGCGAAGGCATGTCGGAACAGCAGTGGGTGTTGCTGGACTACGGCGATGTGATCGTGCACATCTTCTCGGAAGACATTCGTGAGTTCTACGAAATTGAGCGGCTATACCAAGACGTTCCCGTTGTTGACTGGCAAGCCATCGCCTAACCCGTAAGGGATTTTTGCATCCTCTGCACAGTGTGTACTGTGTGCCAAGGGGGTATTTGTGGGGGCACATATTCCGTCGTCTATTGGCGACGTTAATCAGGCGTGGTTTAAGTCTGTTCTGGGTTGGGAAATTGATTCAATTGATTGCAACCAGATTGGTTCGGGAATCGGCGTGTCGAGTGCGTTGTATCGATGCAAACTCACGGGTCCAAAATGTCCGTCTTCGGTCATTGTCAAACTTCCGGCACTCGATGAAGCAGCAGTGTTTACGAGCACCATGCTTCGCATGTACATCCGCGAAGCGAATTTCTTTAATTCACTCATCAATGAAATGCCAATACAAGTTCCTGTTGGCTATCTCTCGTTGATCGATGAAGAGACGAGCAAGTTTGTGGTGGTTATGGAAGACCTTGGCAACATGCGAATCATTGACCAAAACATTGGTATGACCATTGAAGACGCGCGAAAGTCAGTTGATGCAGTGGCGAAGATGCATGCCAATTGGTGGGGTAAAGGCGATGCACTCGCAGAAGCGGGTAAAACGGTGAGCCTCGGTGATCCTATTTATCCTGCAGTGTTGCCGTTTGTGTTTGGCGAAGGCTGGGCAAAGTTGACTTCAGAGATGTCATTGCCGCAAGCAATTCTGGAAATTGGTCCGCACTTCAGCGAAGCACTTCCAAAATTGCTGAGCAGCATGGTGGTTGGACCAAACACGTTGTGTCACGGCGACTATCGCGCAGACAACTTGTTGTTCAATGAAAACAACGAACCTGTTGCCATCGACTTCCAATTGTTAGGCACCGGTACTGGCGCATACGACATTGCATATTTTGTAACGCAAAGTCTTACTCCTGAAGTTGCGAGCAAGCACGAGCGTGATTTGTTCGATCAATGGGTTGCTGCACTGATCACTCATGGTGCGCCAGCGGGCCTTGTAGACCGCGACACACTGTGGTTGCACTACCGAACTGCTGCATTGTTCTGCCTTGCGTACCCAGTAATTGCAAGTAGGGGAATGGATTTGTCAGACCCACGCCAACGCACGCTGATTGAAGTAATGACCAACAGGTTTGATCGCGCAGTTCGCGAGCTGAATCTGGCTGAGTTGTTGTAACACACGCCGATCCATCTACATTCTTAGACGTGGAAATCATCCTGGTTCGTCATGCGCTACCTGTGCGCATTGAATTGGAAACAGGAATTGCCGACCCCGAGCTATCAGCTGAGGGCCACGAACAGTCCAAGAAAATGGCTGCGTATTTAGCTAGTGAGAGTATTGATGCGGTGTATGCGAGCCCGCTTCGACGTGCGCGAGAAACAGCACAGCCACTCATTGAAAAGCTTGGCATTCAGTACGAAATTTGTGAAGGCGTTGCCGAGTTCGACAGAAACTCCAATGAGTATGTTCCTATTGAAGAATTGCGCGCAACGAATGATCCGCGTTGGCAAAAAATGATGCAAGGCGAGTGGGATGAAACTGCCGATTCGCCAGAAGTATTCCGTGATCGTGTGATTTCGTCAATCAACGAACTTATTGAGCGACACCCAGGAGAAAAGGTCGCGGTGGTGTGCCACGGTGGCGTGATTAATCAATACCTTGCATATGTTCTGGGCATTTCAACACAGATGGGCTTTTTCTACCCTCAGTACACGTCGATTCACCGAGTGGCGGCCTCGCGTTCCGGGGCGAAATCCATAGTGAGCATCAACGAGGCCTCACACCTTCGCTAAACATTGTTAGCAAATTGTTTACCTGAAATTGCGCTCGTTGTTCCCGTTGTAAAACCTTGTAGCCATCTGCGAGTTCTATTGTCCTCTCAACTTCACAACAAGGAGAGAGACAATGGAAGAAGAATTCAGCAATTACTCAGATAATCAAACATTTGAAGAGGTTCTCGACGGATACATGTCCCGACGTCAACTGCTTGTCGGTGGTGTAGCGGGCGCTGCACTCATGTTCATGGGCGGCTCAAAGGTTTCGGCACTAGATGCAAAACCAACGTCTGGCGCAGCATTGGCTAAGCGCGCAAAGATCGGCTTTACCTCCATTCCAATGCAGGCATCTGCGATGCCAACCATTGCTCCTGAATACGAATACAGCGTGTTGATTCCATGGCGCGAAAAGCTAGACGGAAGCGGAAAGTCATTTGACTATGCAGGATTCACTGCAGACAATCAGGCTCTGAGCGTTGGAATTGGCCACGACGGAATGCACTACTTCGGTGACAACAAAAAGGGTTTGCTCTGCATCAACCACGAGTATGGAACCACTCCACACATCATGGGTAAGGCCTTGCCTACCAGTTTGGATGAAGTAAAGCTTTCGCAGGCCGCTCACGGAGTTTCGGTGTTGATGATCGAAAACACAAAGACTGGCTGGAAGTTGGCGAAGAGCGCGAAGAATCGTCGTATCCACGGCAACACCCCAATGAAGTTCAGTGGTCCTGCCGCAAAGAGCGATCTCTTGGTAAATGCTGCCGGCAACCCAGTTCTTGGCACGCTGAACAACTGTGCAAACGGTTACACGCCGTGGGGAACATACCTAACGTGTGAAGAAAACTTCAACGGTTACTTCGGAACTGCACAAACCACGTGGAAGGCAAACACCGAGCAAGCTCGTTACGGAATCGTTGCTGCTGGTTTCGGTTATGACTGGCACAAGTTTGATGCGCGTTTCGACTTGTCAAACACGTCATACGCAAATGAAATCAATCGCTTTGGATGGATCGTTGAAATTGACCCAGAAAACCCAAAGAGTGTTCCTGTTAAGCGAACCGCACTTGGTCGCATCAAGCACGAAGGTGCAACGTTCGTAGAAGGTAAAGACGGACGTGCAGTGGTGTACATGGGCGACGACGAGCGTTTCGACTATGTCTACAAGTTTGTATCGGCAGAGCCGTGGAAAAAGATGATTGCTAAAAAGGAAAGCCCGCTCGACAGAGGCGTGCTGTACGCAGCGAAGTACCTCGAAGACGGAACAGGTGAGTGGTTAGAACTCAGCCCGAAGAACCCATTGCTTGCAGGCTGGAAGATGGATTACATCTTGGTCAACACCCGACTTGCAGCAGATGCTGTTGGTGCAACCAAAATGGACCGACCAGAGTGGATTGCAGCTTCGCCAAAGGGCGAGTTGTACGTGACACTCACAAACAACACCCAGCGTGGCACGACAGGCAAGGCGGGAGTGAATAACTCAAACCCAACTGCAGTGAACTCAAGCGGTCACATCATCCGTTGGAAGGATGCAGATAAGCACGTTGGCAAAACCTTCAATTGGGAAATCTTCGTTCTTGCAAAGGACGTGGCCGATGCTGGTGGTCAGATGTTTGGTTCGCCAGATGGAATTTGGGTGGATCCAGAAGGACGAGTATTCGTTCAGACAGACGGAGCTCAGCCTGGTGGAAACAACGACCAATTGCTTGTTGCAGACCCAGTGACCCGCGAATTCAAGCGTCTCTTTACCGGCGTAAAGGGCTCTGAAGTAACCGGAGTGACAACCACGCCAGACCGCAAGACGATGTTTGTCAACCTGCAGCACCCAGGAGACGGAAGTGCCGCAGTGTCGAACTTCCCAGAGTTCTTCGTCGGTGCATCTGGTCCAGTTCCACGTGACTGCACCATCGTGATCAAGCGCATCAACGGTGGTGTGATCGGAAGCTAGTTACAACCTTTTGTTGCCACAGTGCCGACCCCTATTGGCACTGTGGCAACATGTAGGAATGGCAATTGATATTGCACAGGTAGTCGACCTAGATCGCTACCCAATTCATGAAGATGGCGAAGCACGCAGGCAGCTTGTGTCGAGCGTACAAGAAGACGTTCGCTCAGTTGGCTGTGCCGTCATTAAGCAATTTGTAAAACCAGAAGCCATTCCGGCACTCGTTGCTGAAGGCGACAGAGTTTCGCATCTTGGTCATCGCAACTTCAATCGCACGAATCCGTACTTCACGCAGCTGCCAGCAGATTTACCTGACACACATCCACTTCGACGGTTTTACGATCGCTCAAATGCGTTCGTTCCGGCCGACAACTTTGGTGATGACAGCATCATTCGCTCGCTGTACGAATGGCCATCATTTGCTCCATTCATCCAAGAGGTTCTCGAAGAGCCATCGTTTTACCGATACGCCGACCCCCTTGCCGATGTTGTCATCAACCTGGCAGAAGAGGGGAATGGTTTCCCATGGCACTTCGACACCAATAACTACACCGTCACACTTGCTATTCAAAATGCAGAGCATGGTGGCGAGTTTGAATTCAGTCCAAATCTGCGTACACCAACAGATGAAAACTACGACGGTGTTGGTCGAGTGTTGGACGGCGATCAAACACTGATTCATACGTTGCACCTTGAGCCTGGCGATCTGCAGATTTTCAAAGGTCGTTATTCGTTGCATCGGGTAACACCTTTGAGTGGTCCGACAATGAGGTACGTAGCGATTTTCAGTTTCACTGAAATGGAAGGCGTTGTGGGCAGCCCCGAACGCACCAAACAGTTGTACGGACGTGTATTGCCAGTTCACCTTGAGCGTGCAGGAATGCGCGGCGACGCATTGGTGGACTGATTGAGCCCTAAGCACGTGTGCACTGTTGGGCTACTTGTAGCCATGGCTTCGTTGCTTGCTGTTCCCGACATGGCTGACGCATCAACGAGTGCTTCATGCAAAGGGGTCGGC
>CANKUF010000063.1 GCA_947486675.1 Acidimicrobiaceae bacterium | reverse complement strand
CGTATCATTGAGGCGCTCAATGAATACGCCGGGTTAGCTCAGGGGCAGAGCAACCGCCTTGTAAGCGGTAGGTCGTGGGTTCAATTCCCACACCCGGCTCTGAAATACCGACCATGACTCAATCGGTATGCCCAATACGGGTACGGTAAATGTATGAGTCAAAACGCACGTCGCCCCCGCCGTGGAGCAGGTTCCAACGGTTCAAGTCTCAACTCAACCATGTCAATTGTTGTGGCAGCAGTTGCCGTATTGCTCGGCTTCCTCATTTTGCGCGACATCGGTGGCAGTGATTCGTCAAGTTCCGAAATACCGGTCGATCCAGCAACAAGTGAAACCGTGGTTACTGACACTGTCCCTGTCGATGTAGTCGTTACTGAAACGACGTTGCCGCTCACGGCATTCAAGGTGCAAATTGCTAATGCTTCAAAAGTGTCGGGTAGCGCAGGCGACCTCACAACACAGCTTCAAGGTCGTGGGTTCATCGTCCAACCAGCAATCAACACCGATGCTGCAACGATTAAACAAACTGCAACTGTTGTGTATTTCAACCCAGGTAGCGAGGGAGCAGCAGCACTTGTTGCTACAACGCTTGGCGGTGTTGCAACGGCTCCAATGCCAACTCCAATTCCAACGGAAACTGGAAACATTGGTGAGGCAAGCGTGTTGATTTTGCTCGGCACAGACCTTGCTGGCAAACCACTTCCTGCAGGCTGATTAATTTTTCGCGAGTATTTCGCGAGCTGCTTTTTCAATACAAGTCAACGTTTGTTCCATAGCTGCTTCCTGGCCGAATGACTCCACCAAACTGATTGCTTCAATTCGTGATCGTTGATCCGATTGAGCATCGCCGCAAATAACGAACACAGGCTTACCGGCCTTCATCGCTAATTGCTGAACGCCACCAACGACTTTGCCGTTGAAGCTTTCCTCGTCAAGAAAGCCTTCGCCCGTGATCACCATGTCGCAGTTATTGATGTGTTCATGGAGTCCAACTTCATCGGCAACGATGTCAAAACCAGGCACAAGTTTTGCGCCGAGTGCTGCAAGACCACCAGCAAGACCGCCAGCAGCACCGGCACCTTCAATTTCTGAAACATCAATACCGAATTCGTCTTTGTACGTTTGCACGAGTGCGTGCAGTCGAGACGTGAGAAATTCAATTTGGGCAGGTGTTGCACCTTTCTGAGCGCCAAAAAGTTTCGCTGCATCGGTGAACTTTGCGCGTACGTCGCAAGCCACAAGAAATTCCACACCGCGCAAGCGCGCCGCAGACTTAATGGCGCGAATGGCACCGAGGCCTCCATCCACAGTTGCGGAGCCTCCAACACACACGATGATGCGCTTTGCGCCGTCATTGAGTGCAGTGTCAATGAGTTCTCCAGTGCCAATTGTCGATGCTGCGATGACATCGTTGTTCGCCTTTCCTCCAACCAAACTGAGGCCCGAAGCGCGTGCCATTTCAATTACTGCAAGGTCGCGAGACAGGCGCCATTGCGCATTTACGGGTTGGCCAAGAGGGTTCGTTACGCGATTCGTGCGGTTTGGTCCACCAAGAACTTCAAGCGTTCCTTCGCCACCATCGGCAATTGGTAGTTCGATGCATTCATGTCCGTTTTCCCAACAAGCATGACCAATGGATGCAGCGACTTGAGCCGCCGTTGCGGTTCCTCGAAATTTATCGACGGCTGCAAGTACACGCATGCCTCATAGGTTAGGTTGCGCGACCTAACATGACCTTGATGTATCTACGAGGAAGACTCCAATGGTCTCTGCTCGTTATCTCAGTATTGAGTGGCGTCATTGCTGTCATGCTGTCTCGCAGCGACAGTGGCGATTCAATTCCTGTGGTCACCACGGTGGAGTCAACGATTCCTCAAACGACGACGACGGTCTATCAAGAACCTGTGTTTTACACCGTTGAGCCAGGAGATTCGCTCTTTGGCATTGCCGAAAGATTTGGTCTCAATATGGCCGAGCTGATGAACATCAATGGCATCACAAACCCAGATCGAGTTGATGCTGGACAAGTATTGAAGTTGCCTGCCGCTACAGGATTTGTTGCTGTTGCGGGCTCGACAACAATGTTGCCGTAATTATTTTTGCGACTTGCGATACGTTGCGGCAATTTCAGCGATATCTCGCATGATGCGTGCAATGTCAAAATCTTTAGGAGTGTAAATAGCGGTGACGCCATTGGCAAGCAAGTTACTGCGATCTGACTCTGGAATAATTCCACCAAGCACGACTGGCGCGGTAACTCCGACTGCAGCGAGTTCGGCAATCACATCGGGAACAAGTTGCAAGTGTGAGCCAGACAAGATGGAAAGACCAACGACATCTGGGTCTTCGTCACGTGCTGATGCAGCAATTTGAGCAGGCGTTAAGCGAATGCCCGAGTAGACCACTTCCATTCCCGAATCGCGTGCGGCAACGGCGATCTGTTCAGCACCGCTCGAATGTCCATCTAAGCCAGGCTTTGCAACCAAAAACTTCGGTGGCCCGCCTGGAATAGTGCGCACAAATTCAGCAACGCCGGCAAGTTCGGTGGTGCGACGGCCAGCAGCAGCGCCAACGCCGGTAGGCGCGCGGTATTCACCAAATACTTGGCGAAGCACTTCGCCCCATTCACCAGTGGTTCCACCAGCTTTAGCCAACTCAACAGATGCATCCATGATGTTGGTGCCCGTTTCGGCGGCCGTGCGGAGTGCTGCCAGTGCTGCATCAACAGATGTTTGGTTTCGTGCTGCACGCCATGCAGCTACATCGTCAATCAATTGCTGTTCAACGCGATGATCCACTTTCAAAATGTTGTCGGCACCACTGAGCGGAGAGTCGGTGGATTCCGTAAATCGATTCACACCCACAACGGTTTGTTCACCGGTTTCAATTCGACGTGTGCGCTCTGCCATGGAGGACACCAAGCGACCCTTCAACGAGTCAACAGCATCAAATGCTCCGCCCATTTCGACGATCTCGCTCATTTCTTGCCACGCAGCGTCGCGAAGTTCGGCAGTTCGGGCTTCTATGACATGCGAACCAGTAAAGATGTCTTCGTACTCAAGTAAGTCGGTTTCGAATGCAAGTACTTGTTGCATGCGCAGCGACCACTGTTGGTCCCATGGGCGAGGAAGACCGAGTGCTTCATTCCATGCGGGCAATTGCACACTTCGTGCACGCGCCGACTTTGACAGCGTGACGGCCAACATTTCCAACACAATGCGTTGAATGTTGTTCTCTGGTTGCGCTTCGGTGAGCCCAAGTGAGTTCACCTGAACGCCATAACGGAAGCGCCGAGCGCGTTCGTCGGTAATGCCGTATCGCTCAAGACCAATGCGGTCCCACAGTTCTGTGAATGCGCGCATTTTGCACACTTCTTCAACAAAGCGGATACCGGCGTTTACAAAAAACGAAATTGAAGCAAATACTTGTGGGAACTGTTCGTCGCTTACTTTTCCGCTAGCTCGAACTGCATCAAGAATGTCAATGGCATTTGCTAGTGAAAAGGCGATTTCCTGAACAGGTGTAGCACCCACTTCTTGCAAGTGATACGAGCACACGTTCATGGGGTTCCACTTCGGAGCATTCTGCGAGCACCACACGATCATGTCAACGATGATTCGACGCGATGCAGCCGGTGGGAAAATGAACGTTCCACGCGAGAGGTATTCCTTCAAAATGTCATTTTGAGTAGTACCTCGAAGTTGCGAGGTGACCGCACCTTGTTCTTGTGCGTTTGCCACGTACAGGGCAAGCAACCAAGCGGCAGGTGCATTGATCGTCATTGACGTATTCATGTCTGCAGGTGGAATTCCATTCAACAACGTGCGCATGTGACCAAGGTGTGCAACTGGCACGCCAACTTTGCCAACTTCACCGCGGGCCAAAATGTGGTCAGGGTCGTAACCCGTTTGGGTAGGGAGATCGAAGGCGATGGACAAACCCGTCTGGCCCTTTGCCAGGTTCATTCGGTATAACTCGTTCGATGCTGCAGCGGTGGAGTGACCCGAATAGGTGCGCATCAACCAGGGTTCGTCGCGACGATTGGCCATAAATAAAGGTTACGGGTTGAGGGCCACTGAAAGACGATGGAGATACTGGGAGCGAGGAATTTCCACCGCTCCAAGCGACTCCAGATGTGGGGTTAGCCACTGCACATCAAGCAGTGTCATGCCGTCGCGGTTCATGGTGTCTACCAAGTGCATCAGCGCCACTTTTGAAGCATCTCGCACGAGGTGAAACATGGATTCACCTGCGAATAGTCGGCCGACGCGCACCCCGTACAGTCCACCTACGAGTACTTCGTTTTCGTCGAACACTTCAACGCTGTGTGCCCACCCAAGTTTGTGTAGATCAACGTATGCAGCAATGAATCGCTCATTTATCCACCCACCCGGTCGTTCGGGGGAGGCGCAGCCGCGCATTACGCGTTCAAAGCACGTATCAATTTTGATGTGGAATTTGCGCTGACTGCGACGCATTGATCGCGTTACGCGTAATCCATCTAGTGGAATGATTCCGCGCAATAACGGCGACCACCAAGCAACGTCATCTTCGCCGAGTGCAAGTTCTGACGACATGGGGAACACGCCATTCATGTATGCGTGAATCAGTGTTTCTGGCTGCAGGTCTGCACCGCGACCAACGAGATCGCTCTTTGGCCATTCCTTCGATGGTGGAAATTTCCAACGACACTCGTCAAGTAACTGAGGTGTGTTGTTCCACATGAGGTTTAGTAGCTGAAAAATCCTTGCTTTGTCTTGCGGCCAAGCTTGCCTTCAGCCAACAATGTGCGCAAAGTTTTTGCAGGAACAAAGTTTTCATCTTTGAACTCTGCATACAACGCGTCAAGGATTGACACCGATGTATCAAGTCCAACAAGGTCGAGCAGTGCGAATGGTCCCATTGGGAAGTTGCAGCCACCCTTCATTGCCGTATCAATGTCTTCCATGTTTGCAGTTCCAGCCTCAAGCATTTTGACTGCGTTGTTGAGGTAAGGGAAGAGCAAGGCGTTCACAATGAATCCTGCACGGTCAAGCACCTGCACCGGTTCTTTCTTGCATGCTGCAACAAAAGCGTTCGCGCGAGCAATGGTCTCGTCGCTCGCGGTAATTGGGCGAATTACTTCAACAAGAGGCATGAGCACTGCAGGGTTAAAGAAGTGGATGCCGCACACTTTGTCTGGGCGATTCGTTGCTTCTGCCATTTTCACAACTGCGGGCGTGCTGGTGTTTGTTGCCAAAATTGCATCTGGCTTCACAATGGTGTCAAGTTCTTTGAATAGGGCTTGCTTTGGTGCAAGTTCTTCAACGATTGACTCAATGACGAGGTCGCATGATGCAAGGT
>CANKUF010000062.1 GCA_947486675.1 Acidimicrobiaceae bacterium | reverse complement strand
CGATGACATCTGCATCGCTATGACCTGCGAGAGGTTTCTCTCCTGGAAACTTCACTCCACCCAACACCAACACACGGTCACTCGAGCCTTCAACGAAACGATGAATATCAAAACCCTGTCCCACACGTGTTCGTATCGCCATGTTGTGCTCCTATGCCTCTGTGCGCGCCATTGCACGCGCCCATTCAAGATCTTCTGGCGCAGTGAGTTTGCGATTCATTACTTCGCCAGCGACAACGACGACTTGTTTTCCCATCGCCTCTACCAGTGTCGCATCATCTGTACCTTCCGGAGATGATGCATGCGCCGAACGCAATACCGATGCTCGAAATGCCTGTGGTGTCTGCACGGCAACAAGTGAAGACCGATCAGGAGTCGCAATCACAATGTTTTGAGAATTTACTTGCTTAATGGTGTCGGTCACCGGCAATGCAGGAATTGCACCTTCGGCACCAGCATGAACTTGCATGATGACTTCGCGATACAAGTGTGCGCTCGCAAAAGGTCGAGCAGCGTCATGCACACAAATAATGGTTGCTTCTGCTGGAACTGCAGCAAGACCACAACGAACTGATTCGCTTCGTGTCTCACCACCTGCAACCCCACCTTCGCGTTCTGCATCGGCGGCCGGAAGAACAACCACTACTCCATTGCTGGAACTACCCGCTGTTTCTACTGACCAATCCAAGACTCGACGGTCGCCAAGCATTGAAAACTGTTTTGGGCCACCAAACCGAGCGCCAGAGCCTGCGGCAACCACAATTGTCCAAACATTTTCATTCGGCACGGTTGTCACGTTCATTTAGGGTAGTACCGTCATAGTTCGCATGACACACGAAGAAATTCTCGCAAATACATCGTTTTTTGCAGACACCCCAACGAGCGCGCTTTCGCTCATTTGCGCTCACGCACAGACGCAAAACCTTCAGCGCGGCGATGTCTTGTTCAATGAAGGGGACGCTCCTGACGCATTGTTTGTTGTCCTCAGCGGACGTATTGCCATTGCTATTGGCAATAAACCGCTCGATAGCCGCGAGAGCATGCTTGCGCTTATGGAGTCGGGAGACTTGTTTGGCGAACTCGGCATGCTCGACGAAGGACCTCGCAGCGCAATGGCGCGTGCCATCGAACAAAGCTCTGTCTTACGTATTCCTTATGCCCCGGTACGCGAACAGATGCAAGCGAACCCAACCATGTTGTGGGGAGTTATCAAATTGCTCGCCACTCGGTTGCGCACAATGGACGAAGTCCTCGCCGACAGCGTGTTCCTCGATGTCACTGGTCGAACAGCCAAGCGCTTGCTCGAACTATCGAGTGGAAGTAACGAGTTCGTATTGCCAGTAACTCAAGAGGAACTGGCCGGCATGGTTGGTGCTTCACGTGAACGCGTGAACAAAGCAATTGCAAGTTTCATTCGTCTTGGCTGGCTAGAGCAACATGATCGTCGCTACAAAATTTTGATGCGCGATCGAATGGAAATTCGCGCTAGTTAATTATTCTGCAAGCAGCCATTCGTGGGTGCGAGCAAATGCGTCGGCAGCATCTTCGGCCCGATGCGCAGGACGTGTTGCATCGTGTGCGAAGCCGTGCACAGCATGCGGGTATTCACACACTGTTACTCCGCTTTCAAAAAGTTCTGTTACCTGTTCAGGCGGTGTGTACGGGTCTTGTGCACCAATAATTGCCAACACGCGTTCTGGAAAACCCGCATACAAATATTCCATTGGGTCACCTTGTGTTGTGCTCTGCCAACCTTCAGGGACATGAATCATCCCGTAAAACGATGAGATCTTCGCGAAGCGATCGCTTCGGGCTGCCTTAAAGCAATACATGCCTCCCATACAGAACCCGATGAGGCCAACTCGATCAACACCCAGCGCATCGGCGGCTTCGGTGAGATCACGTAGGTGAACTTCGTCGTCCAACTTGGCCATTTCGGCGAAGCGTTCACCGACATCTGGAGACAACTCCTTACCTGGAAACGGCTCTACTGCAATTACCGCCATCTGCCATTCGTTTGCTAACTGCGAAACGAGTTCGGCGAACAGTGGGCGGAGTCCAAAAATATCTGGAGCAATGACTAACCCCATTTTGGGATTGGCTACCGATGTGTCAATTTCTGCTGTGGTTCCTGAAGGCAAGGTAATGCGCATCACCCAATACTGACAGGGTTATTCCAGTGCGGTGAGACTTTCGGTGAGTGGGTCGGTGAGAACTGCAGTGATCGTCATTTCAGATGATCCTGTGCATGACCACAACACGACCAACACAACAACGTCCTTCACTCACCCATCCTGCGGGTTCTGCCCCACTCGTTCGCAAACTCGTCACCGAATGGGGAACTATCTCAGCTCAACCCCGAACGCTGCGAACGATCAATCGCTGGGATCTTCCTGGCGGTCCAATCAACCATCTCGACGAAGTGCTTCTTCGTGCCGGCTACGGAATCGATACCAGTTATGAAAATTGCGATGCATTTCTGTTCGCACTGGTGAAGCGTGCAGCCCACGATGAACTCGCTGCACGAATTGTGTTGCAGCGAATACTCCCACCGCTTATTGCCATTGCAGGACGACGCGGACACATCGTGAATGGCGGATTCAATGCTGCATTTAATGAAATCCTTGGGCAGGCATGGATTCTGATTCGTCAATATCCCGTTGATCGCCGACCAGCGAAAATTGCTTCAAACTTGGTTCGCGACACCGAATACTTTGCATTTGTTCGCAACGCTCGTCTGAAACGGTTAGAAGTTGAAAGCTGGACAGACGATGTCGATGAAAAGTTTGTCTCTGACGATGAAGAAACTATTGAACCAAACGTTGAACTTGCACAGATAATTCACGATGCTGTGAAACGTGGAATTCGAAGTGCTCCGTTGCAACTCATCATGCGTTTGGGTAGCGGCGAAACGTTAGAAGAAATCGCTGCAGAAGCTGGAGTATGCGTGCGCACCGTTCGCACCTGGCGGCGAAAAGCAATTATCGAGTTGCGTGAACGAACGCAGTGTGCGGCGTAAGTTTTGCCGTGCGCAACCGTAACGAGTTGCTCACTACGAACACGCTGGAAAAAGCCATTGCCAAACCTGCCCACATTGGATTCATATAGCCGAGGGCAGCAAGAGGAATTGCTGCTGCGTTATAGATAAAAGCCCAGAACACATTCGCGCTAATGGTTCGCAAGGTTGCACGCGATAACAAAATGGCGTCAGCAACTAGGCGCAGATCGCCACTCACAATGGTGAGGTCGCTTGCATTCATTGCAACATCAGTACCAGTTCCCATGGCAATGCCAACATCGGATTGCGCAAGTGCCGCAGCATCATTCACGCCATCGCCAACCATGGCAACTGCATAGCCACGCTCCTGCAAGTCGGATACGACACGTACTTTTTCGGCAGGAAGAACCCCAGCAATTACATGCTGTTCATCGATATCTATCCCTACTTGTTGAGCAACAGCAACAGCGGTTGCTCGATTGTCTCCCGTAAGCAATACGGGTCTTAAGCCAAGCTTGCGCAAATCGGCAATTGCTTCTGCGCTGTGTTGCTTGGGCTGATCGGCAATTACGCACACTCCCTTTGCCGAGCCGTCATAGGCAACGAGCACTGCAGTGTTGCCTGAATTTCGAGCAGCGTGCAAAGCATCTTTCATTTCTTTTGACACGATGGTCAGCTGCTTTTCAAACAGCGGTTCGCCACCCACCATCACACGCTTGCCGTCAACGACACCAACCGTTCCCATGCCTGCAATTGATTCAAAGTGACCAACGCCGGCAAGAGTTCCAAGTTCTATGCGGGCAGCATTAGCAATGGCTTTTGCTACTGGGTGTTCACTTGCGTGCTCTAAAGCACCCGCAAAACCAAGCACCTCTGCTCGTGTTACGCCAGTTGCGCACACCACATCAATCAGTTGCATGACGCCAGTCGTCACGGTTCCTGTTTTGTCAAACACCACTGTGTCTACGCGACGTGTACTTTGCAATACGTCTACGCCTTTAATCACAATTCCCATTTGCGCTGCACGGCCACTACCCACCATCAATGCAGTTGGCGTTGCAAGACCAAGCGCACATGGGCACGCAATAATCAGCACCGCAACTGCTGCAGTAAATGAATCTGCGACGCGACTGACATTGTCGCCAAGTACATACCAGCCAATAAACGTGAGGATTGAAATTGCAATCACCGTCGGCACAAACACGCTGCTCACCCTGTCGGCCAAGCGCTGTACCGGAGCTTTTGTCGATTGTGCATCGCGAACAAGCTTGGTCATTTGCGCAAACGTTGAATCTGCACCAATTCGGCGTGCCTTCACGATGATCCTGCCCGACAAGTTGACTGTTGTTCCCGTTACTTTGCTGCCTTTTGCAACATCAACAGGAACACTTTCGCCCGTGAGCATTGATGCATCGATAGTGGATTCACCATCTTGCACAATTCCATCCGCGGCGATGATTTCGCCAGGGCGCACCACGATTAAGTCACCCACCTTGATGAGTGCAGCCTCAATCACCACTTCTTCTCCATCGCGCAACACCGTTGCATTGCGAGCGCCAAGTGCAAGGAGCGCACGAAGTGCATCGCCTGCTCGTCGTTTTGCGCGAGCTTCGAAGTAGCGAC
Organism: Acidimicrobiaceae bacterium; assembly: GCA_947486675.1. Classification (GTDB taxonomy): domain Bacteria; phylum Actinomycetota; class Acidimicrobiia; order Acidimicrobiales; family Ilumatobacteraceae; genus UBA3006. The sequence continues at coordinate 734 of CANKUF010000062.1, read as the reverse complement.
CGGCCAACAAAAACACCGTGACCGAAACGGCAACTTCGAAATACACATGTGGCGACTCGGCCATGCCAGACATTCCCGACATGCCAGACATGCTGTGGCCATCTGTAGCACCACCCCAAATCAGTGCCCACAGAGACCAGCCTGTTGCCGCAACAATGCCCAACGAAATCAGCGTGTCCATCGTGGTGTTTCGATGACGCGCATTCATCAGTGCTGCGCGATGGAACGGCCATGCACCCCATGTGACTACTGGTGCAGATAATGCCAATGCATACCACTGCCAGTTAGAGAACTGCAACGCCATAAACATGGACACCACCGCAACTGGAACCGCCAGCACCAAGGTCACCAATAGTCGAATTTTCAACATGGACACACGTTCACGAACTTCAGCATCCAACATGTCAGGAGTGGTTTCGGCAAGCGTGCGTGCGCCGTAACCAAGTCCTTCGATCGTTGTAATAAATGTCGCTACGTCTGCCGAAGTTGAATCAAATGCCACTCGGGCAGATTCCGTTGCATAGTTCACTGTTGCTTCCACGCCGGGAAGTGCATTCAGTCCTTTTTCAATCGACATCGCACATGCGTTGCATGACATGCCCGTGATCGAAAGATCTAGCTGATTGACTACTGACTCTTCTGTGCTCACTGACTACAGTCTCGCCTTTCATTCACCCAGATGTCAGTGACATCTGGGTGAATTCAGGGATTAGAGACGAAAGTCTGGGCCCTGG
>CANKUF010000061.1 GCA_947486675.1 Acidimicrobiaceae bacterium | reverse complement strand
AAACCCAATCCACCACACTCCAACAATGGCAATCGTGGCAACACCTCCACCGATCACGGTTGCCGGAGTGCCAAAGGCTTGCGAGGCAACCCCAGATTCAAATGCACCCAACTCATTCGTTGCCCCAATAAACACGTTCTCTACGGCCGATACTCGACCTCGTTTTTCATCTGGTGTTACAAGCGGAACGATTGATCCCCGAATAAACACGCTCACCATGTCGGCAGCACTCAATACCAATACTGCAATAAACGCAACGGTATAACTCGAGGTATCCCCCAACACGATGGTTGCTACACCAAACACTCCAACTGCAATCAACAACGATCGTCCAACGTTTCTTCGAAGTGGTCGAACTGCCAAGAACGCCGCCATTGCTGCAGCGCCAATTCCGCCTGCAGCGCGCAACCATCCATACGCAACGTTGCCGACACCAAGTTGTTCTTCAGCAATCACCGGCAACAGTGCAACAGCGCCACCGAACAACACTGCAAAAAGATCAAGCGAGATTGCTGCCAACAAAATCGGTGTGCGCTTAATGAAGTGCAGTCCTTCCATTGCCGAGCGCAGCGTAACTTTCTCGTTCGGGTCACGCGGCGGAGGCTCTCGCAAAAACTGCACCCGCAAGATTCCCAAAATGCCGATCAGTGTTAACGCCGAAGTTGTTGCATACGGAATCCATGGGTCAATGCTGTAGAGCAAACCAGAGGCGGCTGGTCCAATGATCATCGCTGATGTCCATACAGCAGAACTCATGGCAATGATCGGCGGCAATCCACCGTCGGGGGCGACCATAGGGTAAATCGATCGAACTGCCGGGGAAAGAAATGCACGACAGGAACCAAAAACGATGCCGATCAGAAAGAACGGCCACACCGCAGGATTTTCGTTGCCTTGAATTGAAATTGAATATCCAACAAGAGAAAGCGCACACAGCAATTCGCCAGTGAGAGCAATTGCGGCTATGTGTTTGCGGTTATATCTGTCGGCAACGCTTCCACTTACGAAAACGAGCAACGCGATTGGCGCAAACTCGGCTAGTCCAAGCCAACCAATATCTATTGCTCTGCCTGTGATATCAAAAATATGTTTACCAAGTGTCGCTGCCTGCAGCATCACGCCTACGTAGAAGGCAAAGCTGGAGGTAAGCATGCGACGAACCGATGAAGACTTGAGTACGTCTCGGGCAGTAAGTTGCAGGTTGGGGTCAGAACTGCTCACAGTTTGTAAACCCTAACCAATTAGGGGGAACTGCAATGTCATCGCTTGCACAAGACACACAATGGGTTGATGCCGTTGACCAGGCCGAGCTTGTCCGATCTGGAAAGGTAACCCCAGTCGAACTTCTTGATGCCGCGATAGAACGAGCCGAGCAACTTAATCCTGCAATCAATGCGCTCACTTTCACCTGGTTCGACAAGGCACGAGAAATCGCTCGCAATCTTCCAACCAATTCTGCGATGCCACTTCGAGGCGTTCCATTTATTCTGAAGGACCTCCATGCAGCAATGCAAGGCCTTCCGCTTTCCAACGGAAACAAAGCCATGAAGGCTGCATCGTTGAACTCTGATTACACAGCTGAAATTGTGCAGCGATTCATGAATGCTGGTCTCGTTGTTTTTGGTCGCGGAAATTCTCCAGAGTTCGGAAGCGTGCCAACAACCGAACCAGAGGCATGGGGTCCAACACGTAACCCATGGGACACCAATCGCATGGCCGGCGGGTCAAGTGGTGGAAGTGCCGCAGCTGTTGCATCGGGAATTGTTCCAGCAGCACACGCCACAGATGGCGGAGGATCTGTTCGCATTCCTGCTGCGTGCTGTGGCCTTGTAGGACTCAAAGTAAGTCAAGGTCGAATTACCGCTGCACCATTTCGCGATGAAACAAATCTCGGAGTTGAACTTGCAGTCAGTCGAACGGTTCGAGACACTGCACTGCTTCTTGACATCACGCAAGGTCCCGCAGTTGGCGATCGTGTCATCGCTCCTCCACCTACGCGTCCGTACCTCCAAGAAGTTGGCGCACCAACTGGAAAATTAAAGATTGGATTTCTCGACCATCGACCGGTGCCCGGTGACATCGACCCAGAATGCGCAGAAGGTGTGCGCTTGGTGGCAAAGGTGTTGGAGCAACTCGGACACCATGTCGATGCAGCGTGGCCAAAGGCTCTTGAAGATCAATCGTTTGCGCCAAAGTTCACTTCGCTATGGAGCACCAACATGTCTGTTGCACGCGAAGGAGTCGCCGCACTACTCGGACGAGAAGTAACAAAAGATGATTTCGAACTCGTGAACTGGACAATGGCCGAATATTCAAAACGTGCATCAGCAACCGACTATGCGAACGCAATTCTCTCCACTTCGCATTATCGCCGCGCTGTTCAGCAATGGTGGGCAGACGGTTGGGACATCTTGTTAACTCCAACGGCTGGACGCGTCCCTCTGCCAATCGGTTCATTTAATAACGATCCGAGAGACCCAATGAAGCCGATGAAAGTCGCTGCCGACTTCGTTCCGTTCACTCCAGCATTCAACACCAGTGGTCAGCCTGCGATCAGCCTCCCGTTGCATTGGACAGCCGAAGGCGTTCCTGTGGGTATGCAATTAGTTGCCGCTTACGGGCGTGAAGACTTGCTTATTCGACTTGCATCACAACTAGAAGTAGCAATGCCATGGGCACACAGGCGCCCTGTATCTAGCCAACTGCAATAGCAGTAACAACAGCAAGTGTGATGGTCACTGTCACGCGTTGCTGAGAATAATCAGCAGTTAACGCAAAATTTTCACCGTCACGCGAACCAACGCGGTAAGCCCAACCAAGATCTGCCGCGCACTTTTCTGCATCCGCTTCCAACAATCCAACGAGCATCTCTGCACGTTCTGGAGTAATTGCCGTTGCATCGGCCGCATCTGCTGGTGGACAAACAACTGCTGATGAGTTTTGGTCAGATGAAGAACACGCGATCAGTACAACTGATGCAAGCGCGACAAGAAGAAATCGTTTCATATGTGAATTGCAGCCCCAACGGGATTCGAACCCGTGCCGCTACCTTGAGAGGGTAGTGTCCTAGGCCACTAGACGATGGGGCCAAGTAGCGATTCAAGGCTACCGATTGTCTTTCTCAATTGTCTCTAGTGTTAGTTCCGTGAAGGCTGTTGTAACTACGGGAAATGGCGGTTTTGACAAACTGCACTACCGAGAAGTGCCAATGCCCGAACTCGGTGTTGGTGAAGTCCTCATCAAAGTGCTTGCTGCCGGCGTGAACAATACGGAAATCAATACACGTCTTGGTTGGTATTCGGGCGGTGGTTGGCATATCCCTACCCCATTTCCATTTGTTCAAGGAACAGATTGCTGTGGCATCGTGACACAAACATTCGACACTGCCGATGCTGCCATGGTTGGCAGACGCGTTCTTGTTCGCCCATGCATGCGACCAGATGGTTTTGATTCAATGCTCAATTTATGGATGGGTTCAGACTTCGATGGGGCTTTTGCACAATATGTAAAAGTGCCTGCTCGCGAAGTCTTCCCCATTGACTCAACATGGACAAATGCAGAACTCGGATCAATCCCGTGTAGTTATGGTTCTGCAGAAAACATGGTGCACCGTTCTGGTGTTGCTTCTGGTGAACACGTGCTTGTCGCAGGTGCATCTGGCGGCGTTGGTTCAGCAGTGGTTCAACTGGCAAAAGTTCGTGGAGCAACCGTTACCGCAATCGTTGGAAAATCAAAAATGGACGAGGTACTTCGTATTGGTGCTGATTTTGTTGTTGATCGAGATTCAGATCTCGAAAGCGAAATCGATGAAGAAAGTATTGATGTCGTCATTGACAATGTCGGTGGTCCGCACTTTGAAGGAGAACTCAAAGCACTCAAGCGCGGTGGACGTTACGCCTCATCGGGGGCAATTGGTGGCCCGATGGTCAATCTTGACCTGCGCACCATGTACCTCAAAGACCTCACACTGATCGGTTGCACAGCATGGGACGAACCGGTGTTCCCGCAACTCATGTCCTATATCGATTCGAATCGCATCAAGCCGTTAGTGGCCAAAACTTTTCCACTTGAAGACATTGCTCAAGCGCAAAAAGAATTTCTGGAAAAGAAGCACGTCGGAAAATTCGTGCTCATCCCGCCACACGACGAATAGACAATTTGTTGGGGAGCAAGGAATCGAACCCTGAATAACAGAACCAGAATCTGCTGTGTTGCCAGTTACACCACTCCCCAGAGTGACGACTGAAGGATATCGGCAACCCTAAATCGACCGCAATGCCGTCCCGCTTAATTCGTCATGCGGTCAAGGGCCCTAAATCCAATGACGTGGGCAAGTGAAAGCCCCAGGCCTTCATTGATCATTCGCCTTTTCTCTGCCCATCCTGTCACTGCAGAATTCTCGGTCGGAGAAACATAGGCAGATAAACCGAGGTCTTGTGCTATCAATCGCGAACGGAGCGCGTGATATGGATCGGTCACAATTTCTACTGAAACAAGCCCTCGGCTGTGCAAAATCTCTGCAACGCCCTGAAGTGATTGCAACGTTGTTGAACCAATATCTTCCATTGAAATTGACGATTCAGGTATTCCACCTGCAATCAGATAATCGGCAGAGGCTCTTGCCTCGGTGAAGCGATCGCCTGGCTGATTGCCACCTGTTGTTACCACCAATTTAGCGACGCCCATACTCCACAGCGTCAGCACATGATCAAGCCGAGCCTGTAGTTGCGGAGAAGGTCTTCCGTCGTACTGAGCAACGCCCATCACGACAATTGCATCAACTTCTCTCGCGTCGTTACTGCGACCCACTGACCACACCTGAACAATGTTTAGGCATACATATACGAATCCAGCCAGCACAAGCACTGAAATGGTGCCTACGCGTTTCATAATGTTTCGTTAGCCGGCAGCTCGAACGAGTGCAGCGCGAATACGGCGCAACGATTCTTCGCGGCCAAGCAACTCAATTGGTTCAAACAATGGTGGACCAACGGTGCGGCCGGTGATTGCGATGCGCAACGGTCCTTGCAATTTGCCCAACTTCACTTCGTGCTGTGTCCCAACCGTTTCAACTGCAACTTTGATGCTCTCTGCATTCCATTCAATAGTTTCGAACGCGTTTGAAATTTCAGTCAGTGTTGGCACTGCGAAATCTGCACTGAAAGCTTTGGTGAAGGCTGCTTCATCAATTGGCGGCTCAGCCAAAAAGAGGAAGTCCACCATCGCCACTACTTCGGCCATAACCACTACTCGCGTTTGCACCAGTGGCGCCATTGCAGCAAATACTTCAGGCTTGTACCGATCTGCCGGCCAGGTTGCTGCCGAACTCGTCAACACTTCATTTGCGGCAGCGACAAAGGCATCGTGTGTCATTAAGCGAATGTATTCGCCATTGAACGACTGCAACTTTTTAATGTCAAAAAATGCTGGCGAATGATTGACGTCTTCCAAACGGAATTCGTCCTGAATAGTCTGCAGCGGAACAATCTCGGTGTCACCACTTGGTGCCCAACCCAGTGTCATTAAATAATTCA
>CANKUF010000060.1 GCA_947486675.1 Acidimicrobiaceae bacterium | reverse complement strand
TTATGTGCAGTGCACAAAACTTGTTCGTCACGTTTGGTGCTTGGCTTGAAGATGAGTTTCAGTTTGGTGCTGCTCGACTTGCTGTCGCAGGTTTTTCACTGGGGCTCGTTGAGCTTGTCGCATCGGTGAGTAGTTCACGCCAAACCGACAAATGGGGCAAAGAACGAAGCATCGCTTTCGGAGCACTTCTTGTTATTCCCGGAGGAATATTCCTCAGCCTTGGATCTAACAACTTGATCATTGGGCTTATCGGAGTCTTTATTTACTTCCTCGGATTCGAATTTTCGGTCGTCAGTTTGTTGTCATTGGCAACTTCACTGGTGCCAAACAGCCCTGGAACCGGCCTTGGCTGGGTGTTGGGTGCTGGAACGCTGGGGCGCGCAGTAATGGCCATCATTGCAACGCTTCTATTTGAGTCATTCGGCGTGCAAGGCCCAGCGTTAATGGGCGCCTTGTTCGGACTTCTTGGCGCACTAACGATCACGAGTTATCGGCGTCTGAACGCCAAAAACTAACCGCGATATGCGTTGGTAATCGGCAAACGCCTGTCTTTGCCAAACGCTTTCAACGAAACACGAACTCCTGGTGGGCCTTGTCGACGTTTGTATTCATTCATATCGACAAGACGCGAAATTCGTCGAACGAGTGCTTCGTCAAACCCCAGTGCAATAATTTCTGCGGCAGTGCGGTCTTGTTCTACATACAGTTCCAAAATTGGATCAAGCACTTCGTACGCAGGCAACGACTGGTCATCTCGCTGATCGGGGCGTAATTCGGCCGACGGTGGCTTCGTAATTACTGCTTCAGGAATTACCTCGCGACCTGCGCGCAAGTTAACAAAGCGGCACAACTCATACACCGTGGTCTTCAGTAGATCTTTAATGACTGCGTATCCACCTACCGAGTCTCCGTACAACGTGAAGTATCCAACGGCAAGTTCGCTCTTGTTGCCGGTTGTTAACACCATCCAGCCGAACTTGTTTGACAACGCCATCAGCGTGGTGCCGCGCACTCTGCTCTGCAAGTTTTCTTCGGTGAGATCCGCGGCCTTGCCAGCAAAACTCTCAGCGGTCATGTCAAGGTATGCAGAAAATGCTGGCTCAATGGAAATAGTTTGCATTTCTACACCTAGGTTGCTTGCAAGCATTGCGGCATCAGTACGCGAGCCTTCACTTGAATAACGCGATGGCATAGACACACCATGTACGTGTTGTGAACCAAGTGCTTCAACCGCAATTGCTGCAACGAGTGCAGAGTCAATTCCACCCGATAGCCCAATCACCACATCGGTGAATCCGTTCTTGCGTACATAATCGCGAGTGCCCAGAACAAGCGCACCAAAAACTTGTTCCATGTCGGATGTGCTCGGAGTGATTACTCCTTCATGCTTCGACCCGTCGGCACGTGATGATTGTGAAACTTCAACGACTGGAATTCCATTTACAACTTGAGACTCATTGACCTCAATATCAATGAACGACAAACTCTCGCCAAATTGTTCTGCGCGCATCAACATGTCGCCGCGATGGTCGAACACCATGCTGCCGCCATCGAATACCAATTCGTCTTGGCCACAGACTTGATTGACATACACAATTGCGCACGAATTTGCTCGCGCGCGTTCACTCACCATCTGCTGACGTTCGTCAAATTTTCCACGATGATACGGCGAAGCGTTGATGTTGATGTTCAGCGTTGCGCCAGCCTTGGCTTGTTGTTGAACTGGTCCATCTGCTTGCCAAATATCTTCACAAATGGTGACACCAACATTCACGCCTGCAATGGTGAACAATGAAAACGATGTGCCTGGAGTGAAATAGCGATCCTCGTCAAACACGCTGTAGTTCGGAAGCAACTGTTTGTTGTACGTACCGTGCAAAGTTCCGTTCGATGCAATGGCAGCCGAGTTCGCAAGCGCTCCTTTTGACCCATCAACAAAACCAAAGACAGCCACGCAACCCTGTGTTGCCGCAACGATGTCGCGCATTGACTGCTGGTTTTCAGCCACGAACCCCGATTTCAGAACCAGGTCTTCAGGTGGGTACCCAGTAATGGAAAGTTCGGGAAAGACCACAATGTCGCAGCCGGCAGCGTCAGCACTTGCGTACAACTCTCGGATTCGGCGCGAATTACCAGCAATATCGCCTACAACGGGGTTGAACTGGGCCAATCCCACCCGCACGTGTTGAGTCGCTACCGCCACGACTTCAGGCTAGGGGTCTACAACTTCACAAAGCGTTCACATTTGGGCAACGGGGGCGAAATCCCCGTGAACGAGACTGAGTCCATACCCGAATTCGGGGTTATGGCCCGAATTCTCAACCGGAAGGAAATGACATGCCATATCAAGCGGAATACATCTGGATCGACGGCCACAAGCCAACTCCAATGCTGCGTTCAAAGACCAAGATTCTTGCGAACAGCGTGAAGACTCCACCAATTTGGGGTTTCGATGGTTCATCAACCGAACAAGCAACTGGTGACGCATCAGACTGCATGTTGAAGCCAGTGTTTACGTGTCCAGACCCAATTCGTGGCGGCAAAAACATTTTGGTGTTGTGCGAAGTAATGCTTGCTCAAAGCGAGAAGCCACACCCAACCAACACACGTGCATTGTGTGCAGATGTTGCAAAGAAATTTGCAGCACACGGAATGATCTACGGCATCGAACAGGAATACACCATGATGCGACTTGATGGTCGTCCATACGGATTCCCAGAAGCCGGCGGCGAGCCTGCTCCACAAGGTCCTTACTACTGCGGCGTTGGTGCTGGCCGAGTAATGGGTCGTGAAATTATCGAAGAGCACACATGGGCATGCATTGAAGCTGGTCTCATGATTGAAGGAACGAATGCTGAAGTAATGCCTGGTCAGTGGGAGTTCCAAATTGGTGCAGCAGATGCAATCACCGTGAGTGACCACATGATCGTTGCTCGTTGGTTGCTCGATCGCATTGCAGAAGATCATGATGTGGTCATCTCGTATGCAGCCAAGCCACAAAAGGGAGACTGGAACGGAGCGGGTGCACACACCAACTTCTCGACCAAGGCAATGCGTGGAAGTTATGCAGCAATCGAAGCTGCATGTGATGCACTTGGTGCTCGCGTGATGGAACACGTGAACAACTACGGCGATGACATTCAGAGCCGTCTCACCGGAAAGCATGAAACTGCTCCGTGGGACAAGTTCAGCTACGGCGTGTCAAACCGCGGTGCATCAGTACGTATTCCTTGGCAGGTTGCTCGTGACGGTAAGGGTTACGCAGAAGACCGTCGTCCAAACGCCAACGTGGATCCATACGTGGTGACACGCCTCATTTTGGAAACAGTGTGCGGAGCCGCAAAGGCACCATCCGCAAGCACCAAGGCCCCGAAGAAGGTTGCCAAGAAGAAGGCACCGGCGAAGAAAAAGGTTGCAGTTAAAAAGAAAAAGAAGTAATTCGCCCCTAAGGCGGAAATACAGCCTCAACGGCACCGAGGATCCGGTTCCTCGGTGCCGTTGTTTATTTATGCAGGCAGACTGTAGAGATGTCCACCATGCATGAACACCAACGCGACTACGTACTGCGCACCGTTGAAGAGCGCGGCATTCGCCTGGTTCGACTGTGGTTTACCGATGTTCTCGGAAACTTGAAGTCATTTGCCATCAGCCCTGCTGAAATGGAAAACGCGCTGAATGATGGCATGAGCTTTGATGGTTCATCCATCGATGGCTTTAGCCGCGTGCAAGAAAGCGATGTGCTCGCAATTCCAGATGCGAATACTTTCGAAGTGTTGCCTTGGGCAGACGCGAAGGGCGCAGAGGCTCGCGTGTTTTGTGACATTGCGAAACTTGATGGCACTCCATTTGATGGCGACCCGCGTCAGGTATTGCGTCGTAACTTACGTGCTGCACGCGATAAGGGTTACTCGTTCTATATCGCTCCAGACATTGAGTACTTCTATTTCGCTCCGCCTGATGGCACGAACAAACCAGTGTTGCTCGATCAAGGTGGATTCTTCGACCTCACTAGCACCGACATTGCCAGTTCACTGCGTAAGGAAACCATTCGCACGCTCGAGACCATGAGCATTCCTGTGGAATACAGCTTCCACGAAGACGCGCCAAGCCAACACGAAATTGATCTTCGTCATACCGACGCGCTCACCATGGCCGACAGCGTGATGACATTCCGTTTTGTCGTGAAGGAAATCGCCGCGCTTCATGACGTGCATGCAACGTTCATGCCAAAACCACTTGAAACCATTCAAGGTTCTGGAATGCACTTGCACCTTTCGCTGTTCGAAGGCGAGAACAATGCTTTCCACAGTGCAGACGACCCATACAACTTGTCGCCGACGGCAAAAAGTTTCATGGCCGGACTGCTACACCACGCAGCAGAAATCACTGCGGTCACCAACCAGACCATCAACTCATACAAGCGACTTGTTCCTGGTTTTGAAGCACCTGTCCATATTTCGTGGGCACGTAATAACCGCAGCGGACTCATTCGTGTTCCAATTCCAAAACGCGGAAGCGATTCGGCAACGCGCATTGAATATCGTTCGCCAGACCCAGCGTGCAACCCATACCTCGCGTTTTCGGTCATCTTGGCTGCAGGTATGCGTGGCATTGAACAGGGATACGAACTACCTGCAGAAGCAGACGCAAACTTGTTTGAAATGGACGATGCAGCACTTGAAAAAATGGGCATCCAACAATTACCGCAGTCACTTTCTGAAGCACTGCGCGTGATGGAAAATTCATCACTTGTTGCCGACGCGTTGGGTGACCACATTTTTGAATGGTTCTTGCGCAACAAGCGCGCAGAGTGGCGCTCGTACAAAACTCATATCAGCGAATACGAACTCGGCCGCTACCTCAAGTCCATCTAATTGCCGTTATGACCAGCGACCGTCTTACCCAAATGCTTGCGGTGTTCCCATCGCCTGCTCCAATAGATCTTGCGCGCACGCTCGATTTGGCTGGGTTTCGATGGAAAGCGGTTGCATCTGCCGAGGAAGCAGCAAAGTGCTCGCCCGCTGAAGGCTGGTCCGGGGCAATCATCATGTGCGATGAAGACCCAGAGGGCGGTTGGTCGCTGTGTCGTTCATTGCGCAAACGCGATGTTCCTGTTGAGCGAATTTTGGTGCTTGTTAATGGCAGTCAACTGCAAGATCTGGACTTACGCGACGACCTCTATGACGACTTCTGCCTAGCACCGTTTCACCCGCGAGAACTTGAGGCGCGCTTACGCCATTTGTTCTGGTTTGAAATTAAGGGCAATCGCGAATCGCTTATTGAATACAGCGGACTTGTCCTAAACGTTGAAACGTACCAAGCATCATTTGGTGGTCATGCACTCGACCTCACATTCATGGAGTACGAACTGCTCAAGTTTTTGGCACAGAATCCCGGCAAAGTGTTCTCACGCGAAACGTTGTTGTCACGAGTGTGGGGATACGAATATTTCGGTGGCGCACGCACAGTAGACGTGCACATTCGTCGCTTGCGCGCAAAACTTGGCGAAGAGCACGCCAACCTCATTCAAACTGTGCGCAGTGTTGGCTACCGCTTCGGTCAATCGAAGTGGTCTGCGAACAAAAACTAAGCCAGCGCAGTTACAAACGTTGCTGCACCGATTACCAAAAACAACACTGCTGCAGTGCGCTGAATTACGCGTAGTGGAA
>CANKUF010000059.1 GCA_947486675.1 Acidimicrobiaceae bacterium | reverse complement strand
AATTTTCTATTTCTACAACCGTCATACGGGAATGCGCGAATCAAAATTGGGGAGCATGTACAACCCTGTGTACTTCAATTACAACATTGCAATACACGGCGCAATCCTGGTTCCGCTAAAACCTGAGTCTCACGGTTGTGTGCGCATTCCGATGTCGGTTGCTCGCTACTTCCCAGCACTTGTTGCCTACGGCGATCGCGTGTATGTATTCGATGGCATTAAAGAGCCAGAAGAATACGGATCACCAGTTCCGCCGTTCGACAAACCAGACCCGAACTACACCACAACGACTTCGTCAACTATTGCGCCAAAGCCCGCCGTCACGACCACTGTTGTTCCGTAGCTAATTGGAATAGGGTTCACCAGATGGAGCGCATTCCTTACGACGAGTTTTCACTGTTTAGCGAAAACGTCGCTGAATATGCATTGACTGTTTCGCCGATGCCCAAAGTTGCTCGCGTGAATACCACGCTGAGCGATGGTCGAGTGCTTAGCGCGCTGAAGTGGGGAACGGGGGAACCACGATTGGTGTTGGTGCACGGCAGTGGACAAAACGCCCACACATGGGACACCGTTGCATTAGCGCTAAACATTCCATTGATCGCAATCGACTTGCCGGGCCACGGACATTCGTCATGGCGCGATGATGCGACGTACAGCCCGCAAGGCATGGCCCAAGACATCGCACAAGTTATTGACGAGCACGCTCAGCATATTGAAGCCATCGTTGGCATGTCACTTGGCGGATTGACATGCCTCGCGCTTGCAAACGCACGCCCGGAACTCGTCCCGCATCTTGTACTGGTTGATATCACTCCGGGAGTAACGAGCAAGAAGGCTAAAGCAGTGCTCGACTTCATAAATGGTCCACAGAGTTTTGCCAGTTTTGATGAACTGTTTGCGCGAACGAAGGAGCACAATCCAACGCGCAGCGAATCAAGTTTGCGTCGAGGAATTTTGCACAATGCCAAACAAATCGAAGATGGTTCGTGGCAGTGGCGTTATGACCGTCGAGGGCAAACTGAAACCGCAGGTTCTGCTCCTGGTCATGAAGCTCCGCGATCGCCAATGTGGGACATGATCACTTCGTGGCAAAAGCCGTTGCTCATGGTTCGTGGTGGAGTGTCTCCAGTGGTTGACGATGAGGACATTGCAGAACTGCAGAAGCGTTGTGTGCAGGCAGAGGTGGTCGTGGTTGACGGTGCTGGTCATAGCGTGCAGGGCGATCGCCCGGTGGAACTGGCGAACCTGCTCCGCCGCTTCGCTTAGTCAGCACACCCCCAATTAGCCTGATTTTATGAAGCTTCTTGTGCCAACAAAAAAGCTGGGCCGCCCGTGCTCGACTGATGCTGGAGAAACACGCGAGCGCCTCATTCACGAAGCACGCGCATCGTTTGCCACCATTGGTTACGACGCAACCACGAACCGCACCGTTGCCGCCGCGGCCGGCATTACTACCGGCGCGATCTACCACTACTTTCCTTCAAAGCTCGATATGTATGTGGCTGCATTTGAACAAGTACAAAACATGGTGACTGAAGCAGTGGTTGCAGCAGCGGCGCCATGCGATTCGTTGGTCGATAAGTTTGCAGCAATCATTGATGCGCTTACTGAAGTAAGTAAAAACGATGCGTCGCTCATCGGATTTGTTGTTGGAGTTTCTGCCGAAGCGCGTCGCCATCCAGAACTCTCCGATGCAATTCGCCCGCTACGCAAAGATTGGGCAGTATTTTTTCAACAGCTCTGCGAGAACGCAGTTGCCCGTGGTGAAGTTGGTTCAGAAATGACCGCACGCACGTTGCAGGACTTGTTCGACGTGATGATTTCAGGCTTGGCGCGATTTGCTTACGTCATCAATGACCGAGAGCGTGAAGACGCGGTTATTGACGGTTTGAAGCGATTTGTTGCCGCCGCTGTGTCCTGAACAAATCTGTCAGCACCAGCGCGAGGCACACCCAAATTAATGAAAAGCCTGCAACCTTTGACGACGTAAGTAGTTCGTCAAACATCAGCCACCCAATCAGGAAATTCATGGTGGGCACGATGTATTGCATTGGGCCAAGAATGGTGAGTGGAGTGCGCTGAGAAGCGCTCGCAAACATCAGTAAGGGCACAGCGGTAATCACGCCGGTGAATGCAACGAATATCCATTCCACGGAAGAGGCAGTGTTGTTCACGCTGTCAACGTTGTTCCATGTTGTGCACAAATAGATGAATGCTGGAATTGCAAGCACGATGACCTCGGCGGTCAAACTCTCGAGTGGCTGAAGCGGAACCTTCTTTTTCAAGTAGGCATAAAACGTCCACGATGTTGCAATGATGAGCGCAATCCAAGGCACACGTCCGTATGCAGCGGTGAGCACGATTATTCCGCCAACCGCAAAAGAAACAGCCACACGCTGAATTCCGCGGAGTTTCTCGTGCAGCACGAATACTCCAACGACAATGGTGAGAATTGGGGCGATGAAGTAACCGAGTGCGGTTTCAATGACGTGGTCATTTACCACTGCCCACACGTACGTTGCCCAGTTAATGGTAAGAAGCACGCTCGCGAGCGCAATGCGAAGTAGTAATTGTGGGTTACGTAACGAGTGCAAAAGCGGCACTAATCGACCAGTGGCAAGCATGACTACTACTAAAACCAAAATTGATGACGTGATTCGCCAGCCAATGAGTTCGAATGGATCAAAACCGTGCAGCTCTTTCCAGTACAACGTGAGTGCACCCCAGATGAAATACACCGAAAGGGAGAGAGCAATTGCCGCCTGCGAAGTTTCTGGCTTGGCAACAGGCTTCGTCATGATTCGTTCACGCTAGTCCCGCAGGTAGCCTGTGATGAGTGGATATCACCACAACTCCCGCATGGTCCGCAGCGCTTGACAGTGCAGCCGCAATTTCGCAGACAACGCTGAAAGACCTATTTGCACGCGATTCATCGCGTGCCGCAACCTTGAGTGTTGAGGTGACGGTTGGCAACGATGTGTTACTCGCTGATTTTTCGAAGCAAAACGTCGACGAAGGTTCATTGCGGAAATTGATTGCAGTGGCTGAACTGGCAGGCGTCGAACACAAGCGCAATGAGATGTTTCACGGTGTCGCTATCAATAACACTGAACATCAGCCCGCGTTGCACACCGCTTTGCGCGCGCCCCGTGAAACCTCTGTCAATGTAGATGGTGTAGACGTGATGAAGGAAGTTCATCGTGTTCGAACACTCGTTAATGAATTTGCAGAATCGGTTCGCTCGGGCAGCATTACCGGTGCTACTGGTAAGAAATTTCAGAGCGTCATTAACGTAGGTATTGGCGGAAGCGACCTTGGTCCG
Source organism: Acidimicrobiaceae bacterium (assembly GCA_947486675.1). Lineage (GTDB taxonomy): Bacteria > Actinomycetota > Acidimicrobiia > Acidimicrobiales > Ilumatobacteraceae > UBA3006. Next base: position 2,368 of record CANKUF010000059.1, on the reverse strand, counting down.
ACGCTTGTTCACGAAGCGATGTCATCGTCAATTACTCCTGCAGTTCATGCTCATTTTGTTTCCAATATTGATCCAACTGACGTTCGTAGGGTTTTGCAGAATTGCGATCCCGAAACGACGTTCGTGGTGTTGTGCTCAAAGTCGTTTAGCACCGCAGAAACCTTGAGCAACGGTCGCATCATTGCGCAATGGATTTCAGATGCAGTTGGCGCGAAGAACGTGTCGAAACACTTTGCAGTGGTGTCGGTGTTTCCTGAGAAGGCTTTGAGTGCCGGCTTGTCTGCCGACTTCGCATTCCCTATGTGGTCATGGGTGGGCGGGCGGTATTCAATTTCATCGGCTGTAAATCTGGTGAATGTCATTGCCTTTGGGTCGAATGCATACGACAACATGCTTTCGGGCATGCGCGCTATGGATGAGCATTTCATGACAGCGCCGTTGCACCGCAATGCGCCTGTGCTGATGGGCCTGCTGAACGTATGGAACCGATCAATGCTTGGGCGTGAAACTCGGGCGATGATTGCGTACTCCACTGCATTGAAGTCGTTTGCTTCATATGTGCAGCAATTAGAAATGGAAAGCAACGGCAAGGGGGTCACTGCAGACGGCCAACCCGTGTCTATGCCTACTTCTCCAATTGTGTGGGGTGGTGTGGGCACGAATGCCCAACACGCGTATATGCAGTTGTTGCATCAGGGTACTTCTGTAGTGCCAGCAGATTTCATCGGCGTAGCCGCAACACCAACACGCGATAACGAAGCACACGATGAACTTGTTGCAAACCTGTTTGCCCAAACTCAAGCGCTGGCATTTGGTAATTCAGCAGAGCCACATCGCACGTTGCCAGGAAATCGACCGAGCACCACACTGATGCTGTCGGCGCTCACGCCGCACACACTCGGGGCACTCATCGCCCTGTACGAACATTCGGTATTTGTACAAGGTTGTGTGTTCGGTATCAATAGCTTCGATCAGTGGGGCGTTGAATTGGGCAAGAAATTGGCTTCTGAAGTTTCAGCACAGATTTCCTCGCCTGACCGAATTGCCGGTACCGATGCATCTACCGCGCAATTGGTGCAGTGGTTCAAAACGCACCGTTCTAACACCTAGTCTTTGCGCTGTGGCGGAGAAGTATTCACAAGCAGAGCGCATGATCAACTTGCTTGCACTGCTCGTGCAACGCACCAAGCCAATGACGTTGAAGCAGATTCGTCAAGATCTTGTTGGTCAATACCCAGAATCTGACACAGCAGCGCGTGCAGCGTTCGAACGCGACAAAGGGGACTTGCGCGCACTGGGAATTCCCATCGAACTCATCACACTCGGTGGCGATCAGGCTGGCGAAGGTGCGTATCGAGTGGACCGCAAGAGTTTTGAACTCGGCGATTTAGGGCTAACCGATGAAGAACGCGCTGCATTGCAATTTGCCATGGCAACTGTTCGGGTGGGTGCAAGTCATGGTGACGAAGCGCTGTGGAAACTTGGTGGAGAACGTGCGCTGAATGCGCAATCAACCAGTTTGAACATTCAGTTGGACGACGAGCTAATGACCACACTCGCAGATGGCGTAGTGGAGCACCGAACACTGTCGTTTTCCTACAAGGGCGAAATGCGCAATGTGGACCCATATGGTTTGTTAGCGCGCGCAGGATTTTGGTATCTCGTTGGCTATGACCAGTTGCGCGCCGATCGTCGTACATTTCGCATCGACCGGATTGATGGCAAGATTTCTGCCGGTGATCGCAAGTCGTTTAATCGACCAAAAGATTTTGATTTACAAAAGGCCGTGCCAACGGAAGCTGAATTACTTGCAGAAGGTCATGGCGAAGACACAGTTGCAACCGTGTTGGTAGATGCAAGTTTGGCAAATGGTGTGCGCACGCAATTTGGAAAACAATCTGTGGTGAAAGAACATGCTGATGGTGGTGTGGAATTTGCAATTCCGTGCGCGAATCTCACTGCGTTTCGCGTGTGGCTGTTTGCCATGGTCGATCACGCAACAGTCGTTGGCCCACCGCGTGTTCGCAAACAAGTGGTTGCATGGCTCACCGAGCAGGCGGGTGGTCGCTAATGGCAATGCGTAAATCTCGCCGAGGCCCACGAGGTGCTGCCGAGCGCGTTGAGGGATTATTGGTCATGTTGCCGTGGCTCATTAGCCGTAAGCGCGTGAAACTTTCCGATATGGCAAAGCAGTTCAAGCTGAGCGAAAAAGAACTGATGAACGATTTAATGATGGCGGCTATGTGTGGCGTGCCGCCGTACACGCCAGATGCATTAATTGATGTGTTCGTTGACGAAGGTGAAGTAGTGGCCGAAGTTCCACTCATGTTTTCGCGGCCATTGCAACTGAACTCCGCTGAGCTGTTCG
>CANKUF010000058.1 GCA_947486675.1 Acidimicrobiaceae bacterium | reverse complement strand
CTGCGTAACTGAATCGGGAAGTTTCTCTCCCCAGCGCTCGTGCGCACCCTTGTACGCGAGATCTCGAAGGTATTCGCCATCGCCCGCAAAGCCATCTGGAATTGGAAAGTGCGGCAACACCGAATTGCCAAATGGAATGTCAAGTTCTGCGCGTTCGGCGATCCACAGAGTGTTGTCGCACGCAGCTGGTACTTCACGAAACAGATAGCGCATTTCTTGCGCTGACTTCAAATAATGCTCAGTGCCTTCGAACTTAAAGCGGTTCGGGTCTGCAATCGTGCAACCGGTCTGCACACATAACAACGCATCGTGGGCTTCGTGATCTTCGCGGTGTGTGTAGTGCGTGTCATTGGTTGCCAACAGCGGCGCGCCAATTTTCTTGGCTAGTTCAATCAGCTGCGGATTGGTTTGATGCTGTTCGGCGATTCCATGATCTTGAATTTCAATGAAGAAATTGTCTTTGCCAAAAATGTCCTGCAATCGACCGGCATCAGTTTCCGCGCCAGACATGTCGCCTTTCAGCATCTTCTGCAACACGTGACCACCCAAGCATCCACTCGTTGCGATGATGCCTTCGCTGTGTCGTTGGAGCAGCTCCCAATCCATTCGCGGCTGGTAGTAGTAGCCCTCAAGAAACGCAAGGCTCGACAATTTGATGAGGTTCTTGTAACCGATGTTGTTCTCGGCAAGCAAAGTGAGGTGGTAATACACCTTTCCCCCACTTTCGGTTTCGCCACCCGAATCGTCAATGCGACCACGGCGCGATGGACGCTCAGAGCGATGCTCGTGCGCCATGTACGCCTCGGTACCAATAATTGGCTTAATGCCTTGTTCTTTGCATTGCTTGTAAAAATCGACGACGCCATACATGTTGCCGTGATCGGTCATTCCAAGTGCTGGCATCCCTTCTGCTGCAGCTTTGCCAACCAATTCATCAAGCCGAGATGCGCCGTCCAACATGGAATATTCGGTGTGGACATGTAAGTGAGTAAACGAATCTGCCATTACACCCTCAGCGCGCAACTGCCAGTAGGGGCACATCGATTTCGGCGTCGGTGAGTGACCCATGTCGACAGACCAATGAATACGAACCGGAATCTAATGGCTCATCAAAACTTGTAGCCGTGAACGGCAACAACGCAACATCGCCAAGTCGTTTACGCGCCACGTCGGTTACGCGTTTGCCAAACCATTGCTGGTCACAGGCTTCGTCACGCGACACCACCCATGCATCCTGTGCGTGATGTTGTTTCGCTGCATCTAACAAATCCTGCTCGGCACCAGACTTTGCGTGCAACCAACGGAATCGTCCTTCTCCCGATTGGTGCGTAATGCGTGACAGCACATCGGCATGAGGCGTCTGCGTATTTTGTCCAACGTGCACTTGACCATGATCTGCTGTCACCAACAACACCGAGCCTGGCACCAACTCTGCGGCAACGTCGGCTACCAAGCGATCAGCATTACGTAACTCGGAGTTGTAATACTCACCGAATCCGCGTTCGTGAGCAATCTTGTCGACACCGTCGTAATAGGCGTACACAAACTTCTGGCCACTGCGCAACAACTGACCAACTTGCACTGCAATACTCGATGCCGCCCGCCAACCCATTGGCCGCGAACCACGCAAGTGCGCCTCGGTAAATGCCGATCCTTCAAGTTCTGCCTTGCTCAGCACCGGCACAGCAGCACCCATGAACGGCGGGCACGGTTGCACCAAATCGGGCGGATACGTTCCGCGCAGGTCGCCTTTGTCATCTCCCCACCTCAACATCTGCACCACATGACCACCAAGGTCGATGCGATACCCCATCATTCCATGTTCGCCAGGAGTAAGTCCGGTAGCAATAGATGTCAAAGCAGTAACCGTTGTTGTTGGCGCCACGCTGGTGATGGAACCTCCTTGCATGCTGGACAACATCGGCGCATGTTGCTGATGCTCGCGCAACTGGTGCCAGCCAAGTCCATCAAGCACCAAGAGCACCACTTGGTTTGCCCCTTGCACACACGATGGCATCCACTGAGGAATTTCCTGAGTACCGCGAGGTCCGAGAATGGCGGGAATCAAGCCCGCAATTGAGCCACCTTGATAGTCGGGGACTCGGGGCGTTGGCACCCGATCTACACTACAAGAGTGCGTGTATCTACTCGTGGTGACTATGCGTGTCGAGCGCTGCTGTCACTTGCCCTTCACGCAGAAGATCAAGGACCTACTTCAGTTCGCGATATCGCCACGCGTACCGCGCTTCCCCAGCCATACCTCGAGCAAATTCTGCTCGTTCTCAAAGGTGCCGGGCTCGTAAAATCTAAACGTGGTGTTGGTGGCGGTTACGTGTTGGCTCGCCCTGCCGAAGAAATATTGCTCTCAGAAATTGTTGCTGCAGCCGACGGACCAATCACACTCGGCGACTTCGGTCAACCACATCAAGACGGTGCATGCGACCACGAAGGTCATTGCGTGTTGCTCGCTATTTGGAATGTGGCTGGCGAACATATGCGCCATCACTTAGCCGATTACACACTGGCAAAAATTGCGCAAGCCGCACGCGGCACTGCTCAGTGGCCAGAACTTCACCACTAGCAATTATTCGCAGCGGTTAATGACTGCTTGCATGTCTTGGGGAACTGGAGCTTCAAACGTCACTACTTCACCACTTGTTGGGTGAGCAAAACTCAGTTTTGCTGCGTGCAACATTGGTCGCGGAGAAGACAACGAACTTCTTGCTCCTCCATAAGTTGAGTCTCCGACTACCGGATTATCTATCGAATCGAGGTGCACACGAATTTGATGAGTGCGTCCCGTCTCTAATTGGCACTCCACAAGCGCGCAGGGTTGTGGAAGTTCAAACCGTTTCTTCACGTCGTAGTGAGTGCGGGCAAACTTTCCATCAATGACCACTGCCATTTTTGTAGGATCGCGTTGATCGCGACCAATTGGCGCATCGATAAGCCCTGTTGCAACTTCAGGATGTCCCCACACCAGCGCAATGTACACGCGTGTTACATCGCGACGGGTAAGCGCATCGACCAGGAAGTCATAAGCAACTTGCGACCTGGCAACCACCATCAGTCCACTGGTACCCGCATCTAAACGATGCACGACTCCAGGGCGAAGCTGGTCTCCGACTGTTGCAACTTCGGGATACAGCGCCAAAATACCGTTCACTAGGGTTCCACTCGGATTGCCAGATCCTGGGTGCACCACTATTCCTGGTGCCTTGTTCACCACAATGACGTCTTCGTCGGCATAGACCACATCGAGAACAACTGAAGCGTCGGCCTGCGGTAGTTCCTTTTCGGGAATCATCGATGTGTTGATCGTTACCTCTTGACCTTCTCGTACTTTCACCTTGCCGGCAACTCCAGTTACTCCATCAAGCGTGACTCCGCCCAACTCGATGAGCGTCGAAGTAGTGGCGCGGCTGATATCGGCGATGAGGGCAACAACACGATCAAGTCGCTGTTCATGCAACGCCGCAGGAATGGTTTCAATCAGCACTATTGGGTTCCTTCTATTTCTTCGGGTTGCGAAACAATCATGCTGTACGCAACCGCAATTGCGCCGCACACGATGCCGATATCGGCAACATTAAATACTGGCCACCAACGAAAGTCGATGAAATCGACAACTGCCCCATCCATGAATCCGCTGCCACGAAACACGCGGTCAAGAACATTGCCAATTGCACCACCAATAATGCATCCCGTCGCAACTAGCGAAATAACACTGCTTTGTTTGCGCAAGGTAAAGATCAAAATGGCAATCACCACGATCGCGAGCATGCCGATAAATGGTCCGACGTTGGTGCCGGTTGAAAAGGCCATACCTTCGTTATGTGTGAGTGCAAAGTGCAGGGTCCAGAAAATGTGGATGTCGCGTCCATCAGACAAGGCAGACATTGCCCAACCTTTGGTGAGGATGTCAAGAATGAGCACCACTAAAGCCGCACCCAACCCAATCCGACTCGTGCGCACACGAGCTAATGCTGAGGTCATCGACGACCGATGCCGCCGACCCGCTCCAATACCGATTCAGTTGTCCATGGAATCGCTTTCAAGCGCTCGCGCGGAATAGGCAAACCGCTATGTACGGAATAGCCATATTCGCCGCTGCCGATGCGCACAAGCGCAGCGTCAATCTCTTCCACTTCTTGGCGAGCCTGTGCCGACAACATGAGGTCGCGTTCACGTTCCACCACCATGGTGTCGCCTTCGCCGCCCTCTTCGTCAAACTGCACGTCTCCCATTTCAACATCTTCAATCATGGCGTTGGCTTCGTCTTCTAAGCGCACAGCCTGCTTTGTCAGAAGTGAGCGCTTTTCCAACAATGCATCGCGTTGACCGATCAAAAACTTGAGATCAAATTCTTTTGTGGCCTGAACACCATCTTGGAATTCGGTCTTGATAATGACCGGTCGAGGTGGCGGTTCTGGTTTGCGCTTTGCACGCAAGGCTGCTTCACGCGCCGCTTCTTTTTCAGCAAGTGCTGCCAGGCGTGCTGCTTCCTTGGCTTCGCGTTCGGCGATCTTTTCTTTTTCTGCCGCTTCGCGTTGCGCCTGCTTTTCAGCTGCAAGCCGTAATTTCTCTTTTGCCTTTTCCTTGTCGGCAATGGCCTTTGCTTTTGCCTTTTCGGCAAGCTCTTTCTTCTTTGCTGTAGCGAGTGCCTTCTTGGCAATTTCGCGCTCGCGCAATTGTTTTTTACGCAAAGCCTCAGCAGCCTTCTTGGCATCTGCTTTCTTCTTGGCCTCAATCTTTTTCTGCGCTTCAATCTTCTTTTTCAGCGCAAGCTTTTTTGCTAACTCAACCTTTTTGCGGTCAGCGAGTTTCTTCGCTTCGATCTTCTTCTTCAGCGCAGCCTTTTTCGCTAGTTCAACTTTTTTGCGGTCAGCAGCCTTCTTTGCCTCGATCTTTTTCTTTAGCGCAAGCTTCCTGGCAAGTTCAGCCTTCTTCTTGGCTGCCACAGCCTTATTATTGGCCGGTTTCTTGGCAGCAGGCTTCTTCTTCGCTACCGGCTTCTTTTTTGCCGCTGGCTTTTTGGCAGCAGACTTCTTCTTCGCTACCGGCTTTTTAGAAACTGGCTTCTTCTTGGTTGGCTTTGATGGCATAACTACCTCCCTGACTTGGCGCTTCACCGTAGTCGTTCCACGGCAACATAAATGGGAGTCCCATCCAAGTCCGTGGTACGCGATGCGTCTGCATTGAAGGACAGGCGCTCGGCAAGGGTTTCTGCGCAGATGTAGTCGGTAAACGGAGCCACCTGTTGGGCAACCTCGTCCGGCAATCCGAGGATCAAATGAATTCGGTCCGAAACTGCAAGATCTGCCTCACGGCGTGTCTGTTGGACAATCCGCACGATGTCGCGCGCAGTCCCCTCCGCCAACAGCTCTGGGGTCAGCGCTAGATCGAGCAGCACAACTCCCAGGCCATCCGGTAACGCCGAACTTGCAGTTGATTCGGCATCGCCAACCGCGGCGAGCAACTTCAGTTGGTACTCATGAGGTTGAAGTTCATAACCGCCAGCAACCACAACATCACCCTGTTGCTTCCAATCGCCCTTCTTCACGGCAACGATCACTTTTTGCGTATCGCCACCAAGACGCGGCCCAAGTGCTGCTGGTACCACTTGTAACTCGTGGCGCGCAACCCCTGCAACATCTGCAGTCAGTTTCACTTCTCGCACGTTGACTTCTTCGGTAATGATCGACA
>CANKUF010000057.1 GCA_947486675.1 Acidimicrobiaceae bacterium | reverse complement strand
ACAGCCATTCCCTTTAACTGAATTGCGGGAAGTGTTTCATCTAATGGACATGCCTGGGGGATCCAGGAAGAACACGCAACTAGTTCTGCTCCTTCATAGATTCCAAGATGAACGCACCCTGGAAAATTGTCTTGTTTGTACGTGGGATCTTGCGAAGGAGTGCCATCACGAAGCACGGCCATGCGCAAAGGCAAAAGTTCATCAGTTGTAATGCGCACCGCTCTGCTTGGGCGATGCAACGAACGAATATCAACGATGCGATCGGCGAACTGACTTGCTTCGTTGCGGTCATGGGTGACGTGGACAACTGTGGTGTTGCGCTGAGCAAGCAAAGTGGAAAGATCGCGCAATAAGCGATCGTGTAATTCGACGTCAAGGCCACTCAGTGGTTCGTCAAGGAGCAGCACTTTTGGGTTTGCGGCTAGCGATCGAGCAACGGCAACACGTTTTGCTTCGCCACCAGAAATAACGGTCACATCGCGATCGGCCAAGCCTTCGAGACCAACGAGTGCAAGTAATTCATTCACGCGAACGGATTGTTCGTGCTTGCTCATGCCGCGTAGTGCATACGCAATGTTTTGGCCAACGGAGAGGTGCGGGAAGAGTTGGTTGTCTTGAAACACCAAACCAATGCCGCGTTTATGGGTTGGTAAGTGCGTGACTTCTTTTCCATCAACACTTACCGATCCCGATTCGGCTCGTTCAATTCCGGCAATCACGCGAAGCAAGGTGGTCTTTCCTTCTCCGCTGGGGCCAACGAGCGACACCACTTCACCAGTGCCAACTTCAAGGCACACACCGTCAAGAATCACTTCGTTTGCATAGTGAATGGTGAGGTCGTGAATCTTGAGCATTAATCAGTCTTCGTTCGTGTGGCGCGCACAGTTTCGGCGAGGTATACAGCACCAATGCTAAACACGAAAAACAGTGTTGAGAGTGCGAATGCTTTGGCGTGTTGAGTATCGCCAGGGCGAGAAAGCAGTCGAGCGATAGAAACGGGGAGTGTTTCATAGGTTTGTCGGGTGAGAAAGCTGGTTGCACCAAATTCGCCAAGAGAAACAGCAGCCGAAAGCGCACATGCAGTAGCCAGGCAGCGACGCAACAGCGGCAAATCGATACGCATCCATTGGTCTTTTTCCCCTGAGCCAAGCGTTGCCGCTGCATCGCGAAGGTCTTGAGGAATTGCTTGCGCTACTGGTAACACCGTACGAATAACCAACGGAATCGCAATGAGTGAGTGCGCAACTGGAGTGATCCACCAGGTTGAGCGAAATTCAAACGGGCTCTGATCGAAGGTGATCAGAATTCCAAGACCAACCGTGACTGCAGAAATCATGAGCGGAAGAGAGGTGATGGTTTCCAAAAATCGAGATGATGTGGATGTGTAAGCAATTGCAAGCGCAATCATGGTTCCCAGCGTGGTGGCAATGATTGATGCAGTAATCGCAAACCTTGCGCTTACCGCCAACGAATTCATGGTGTCGTTCGACAAAACCTGCGACCAGCCAGAGGTCGATTTCCAAGCGACTGCAATCAATGGCAACAGTGCAAAGAATCCGGTCGTTACAGCGATGCTGGCGACAGCAATTTTCTGTGTAGACCCGGTCGGTTTCGGAGTCTGAATGTTGACGGTGAGCGGCGAAGTGTGATGACGACCAAACTTTGTCAAGGCATACAGCATGCCGATCAGGAAAATCGCTTGGATGATGCCAATGGCAACAGCCCCGTTTAAGTCACCAAGCTGAACTGATCGAACATAGATCTCGGTCTCAAGTGTGGAGTATGCAGGTCCACCCAGTATTCGAACGGCACCAAATGATGTGAAACAAAACAGTGCCACTGCTGTGCTGGCAAAACCAAGTGCTGGCCGAATGAGTGGAAATGTAATGGTGCGAAACGTGCGCACAGTAGATGCGCCAAGCGTGTGTGCAGCATGAATGAGTTCTGGGTCAACTTGCGACCATCGTGGCATTACTAAACGAACGACTACCGCCATGTTGAAAAAGATATGAGCGGCAATGATGGCGAACGCGGTGTAGTGCATGCGGTCGGGGAGTAGTGCAAACAATGCAGAACCAACGACAACAGTGGGGAGCAGGAATGGTGCCGTGATGAGTGCCAGCAGTAGACGCTTTCCAATAAATGAAAATCTCGCGAGGATGAATGTGACAGGCAGAGCGCATGCAACAGTGAGAACAGTGCTCAGTGTGGTTTGCCACAGTGTGAACCATGCAACTTTTCTAAAGCCATCGTTTGCAATGATGTCTGCGAATGCATCAACACTCGTGCCACGTTGAACGATCACCGCTGTTGGGACTGCTAGGAACACCAACAAAAACAGGGTTGGAGCAATGACTAACCACCGTGTGCTCTTGGGATACGGCGATGGAATCATGAAGACGAATTATTTGAAAACGATGGTTGACCACTCGTCGAGCCACGCGGTGCGGTTCTCTGCGATCACGTTGTATTCAATGGTGAGAGCACGTTCTGGGCGTGAGATATATCGCGTGAACGATTCAGGAATAGTTGCATCCGCATGCACTGGAAACACAAACTGCGTGAGAGGAAGATCGCTTTGAAACGTTGTGCCAGTGAGATAGTCAATAAGCAACTGTGCTTCAGCTTTGTGTTTGGTTCCACGAAGAATTCCTGCGTATTCAATTTGCTCGAAACAGGTCAGTGGTGCAACCCCAGTTGGGGCAACATCGGTCGGAGGGTCTGCAAACAACACTTCAGCTGCAGGACTGCTGCTGTAACTGACCACAATCGGGCGCTCGCCTTTTCCGGTAGAACCAGAAAACTCGGTGCTGTACGCCTGCGTCCAACCGTCTACAACCAACACACCATTTTCACGCAGTGATTTCCAGTAGTCCTGCCAACCGTCTTCACCAAACTCTGTAACTGTGGCAAGGAGGAATGCAAGGCCTGGTGAAGAAGTAATTGCACTTGGCACAACAAGCAAGTTTGCATAGGTCTTGCTGGTAAGGGCATCCAGCGTCATGGGCGGAGCAATGTTGTTGTTCTTGAACCACGCGATGTCATAGTTAATACATACGTCGCCAGTATCAACTGGTGTTACTTCATGTCCTGGAATATCTCGCAACACCGATTCGTTCATTGCCGCAAGGTTTGTGGTTTCGTACGACTCAAACATGTCAGCATCGAGTGCGCGAGATAGCAACGTATTATCCACTCCCCACAACACGTCTCCCTCGGGGTTGCCGGCAGTAAGTGCGGCCTTAGAAACGAGTTCGCCAGCATCTCCACTACGAACGACATTTACTGTTATTCCAGTTTCGGCAGTGAATGCATCGAAGATGCCTTCACTCGGAGTAAACGAATCGTGTGCCAGCAAAGTCAGTGTGACTGGTCCATCGGTCTGCGGCGACCCGCTATCCGATGAGCCTGAACAGGCGGCGAACAGCAGCACGCTGAGTGCGATTGCAGAAATTCTCTTCATGGGGGTACAACTTTCAGTTACTGAGGACACTTGACTGAACGACAAACAGTGAACCTTCCTGCAATAAAATTACTGCAGATTCTTCAATGAGTTGGTTGCTTATTCCACGCGAAGAATGCGGAGCAAGCGTTTCATTGGTGAGAGTCCATTTCAAACCAGTAGTTGTGATACCGGATGCTTCGCCACCGGCAGCAATGAGCCCGACGTTTGAACCCTGTTTGCCCGTTATGGTCACTGAAGCTGGGCCGTGTATGAGGTGCAGTATGGAGTTGTCCCACAGTGCCTGAATGGTGCACTGCCGAAGGCCAGGGTTTTGCAACACGGCAAACACGCCGAGCTCGTGGTCAAGTCGGCCGCCGCCTTTAGTTATAAGCACAATCTTTGTCGCACCCATTTCCACCGCTTTCAGCAGTGCGAGTTCGGCATCGGTGGAATCTTTATCGCGAGGCAACTGGGTGACTGTGGTGCCGTTCGCTTCTACGGCCGCAAGTACTGCTTTGTCCACCGAGTCCATGTCGCCAATGACTACGTTCACGCGGAGTCCAAGATCAATCGCTCCATGCAGACCGGAATCAGCAGCAATGACCAGTTCATGCGCAGGGATATGTTGCCTGATCGCTCGTGTTGGTGGGGTGCCGCCCAACACGACGATCGCGGTCGTGCCATCGTGCTTCACCTGTTAAGAATGCCACAGTTAGGCGCTCCTAACCCCCATGACGGTATCCTTTTTCTCGTGAGTCCTTTCGCTAGCACTACCTCAGAAATCGATAAGACAGACACGATTGTTTCAATCACGCCAGAAGCGCATGTGAAATTGCTCGAACTTCGTGATGCAGAAGCAGAGGGCGCACAGCTGGGATTGCGTCTCGAAATTTTGTCCGAGCCGGGCGAAGATTTCCGCTACGACTTGTCGTTTGATTTTTTCACCAAAGCTGCATTCAGCGATGAAGTACGCACAATTGATGGATTGAAGATCATCGTTCCTGGAAAAGATATTGATGCGTTCCAAGGCGCAACGATCGATCATTCCGAAACGCAGGGTTTGCTCATTCGTAATCCGAATAAGCCAAAGTCTCCACAGGTTGAAGGCTTAGTTCGCGACGATGCAATGTCGGCAGAAATTGAAACAATCGTTACTGCCGAAGTGAATCCAATGCTTGCAGCGCATGGCGGATTCGTCACGTTTGCTGGTCACGACACCGAAGGAACCGCATACTTCACCATGGGTGGCGGATGCCATGGTTGCTCTATGAGCCGTCAAACCATGCTTGAAGGTGTGCAGTCAATGGTGTCGGCAAAAGTGCCAACGATCACCAAGGTTCGCGACCTCACCGATCACTCAACTGGCGAGAACCCGTTCTTTAAATAAATTTGGTAGATGCACGCACTGCATCGAAAATTGGGTTGAGTGCGGCGAACACATCGCCAGCATTAATGAGTTTTTGATGGTCACCGGTAAACACGATCAAACCTTTAATGAATGCTTCCTGCGCATTGATCTGTTCGGTAGCAATTCCCACTGCAGTTTCGTATGACTCGGTGAAGCGAACGTCTTCTGCTGGTGCTACGCCAGATGTAAAGGAAACGGAACCATCGCGAACTTGCAGGTGATAGGTGACATCTCCAAATGGAGTTCCCGTGACTACTTGAGTGAGTCCAACGGTGTGCTGAGAAGCAAGTGTCGAAAGTGTGGAGTCTGCGCTCACACCGGCCGACATGGCCGAGATCCATTCGGCGCTGAGATATCGAAGTGACGACATCTCAGCGCCGATTTGGAACGCCTAGTTACTTACGCTGCAACCATGCTCTCGGTCTTACGACGCGAGAACGAGATAGCAACAACCAAGATGGCGAGTGAGATGCCTGCGATTGCAAAGCGAACTCCATCATTTTCTTGGTACTTGATGATTGCTGGAAGTGTCAGCAATGCAACCAAGTTCATCACCTTGATGAGTGGGTTGAGTGCTGGACCAGCGGTGTCCTTGAATGGGTCACCAACGGTGTCGCCAATAACGGCTGCCTTGTGTGCATCGGAACCCTTGCCACCATGGTGGCCGTCTTCGATGTACTTCTTGGCGTTGTCCCATGCTCCACCAGCGTTGCTCAAGTAGTTAGCCATGAGCTGGCCGGTGAGAATTACACCTGCAAGGAATGCACCAAGTGCTGCGTAACCAATACCGAAACCAACAACTACTGGCGTAAGTACTGCCAAGAGTGCTGGGGTGGTGAGTTCGCGCAGCGATGCT
>CANKUF010000056.1 GCA_947486675.1 Acidimicrobiaceae bacterium | reverse complement strand
GGTTGCACTTGCAGCATCAAACAGTTTCACTAACAGCCAAGAATTGAATTTGGAAGTTGGCAAGGTCGCAACGTTTAGCGGACACACGTTTGAACTTGTTGATGTGGTCGAAGTGAAAACCGAGCGAGCAACTGCTGTGAAGGCATTAGTAAAGGTTGACGGCGGTAAGGCTTACGCACCAGCCATCACAAAGTACGTCTTGCAAGGAATGAATGTCGGAACGCCTTCGGTAAAAACAGGATTTGCTTACGACATTTATCTCACGCTCGAGCCACCGGTTCGCCAAGACGAAAACAAAGCACGTATCAAAGTGTTCATTAAGCCGTTGCTGTTGTGGCTGTGGATCGGTGGTGGCCTCATGGCCATTGGGAACTGTGCTTGCCGCGTTTCCAGGGCGACGACGTCGTAAACCAACATCGCAACTTCTGACGATGATTTTGCTGCCGATCTGTTGGTAATGCTGTGAACGAGACGCGTAACTCCCGAAAGCGCGTTGCACCGATCATTGCTTCAGTGGTTGGTGCATTGTTGGTTGCGTTTTTGTGGGTGCTGGTTACAGCAGAGCCAAATACTGCAGATGATGCAGATTCTCCACTACTCGGTCAGCCTGCACCATCGGTTGTGACTACAACCTTGGACGATGAAGAGTTTGTGCTGGCGAACAGAAAGGGAAGTTGGGTAATTTTCAACTTCTTCAACTCAACATGTGTGCCGTGCATTGCAGAGCACCCAGAACTCGTTGCATTCAATAAGCGTGAATCACTGGCTGCCAACCCTGCAGAGACATACACGGTGATTAACGACGACAACGACGAATCGGTGCGCGCGTTCTTTGCAAAGAATGGCGGCGATTGGCAAAAGATTCGCGATTCAGATGGCTCGATTTCAGTTGCCTTTGGCGTAGCAAAAGTTCCTGAAACGTGGGTAATTGATCCGAACGGTTACGTGCGGTTACGAATTGCTGGCATGCTCACACAAGGTTTGCTCGATGATCAACTTGCTCAACTGAAAGCGCAGTTTGGCTCGTGATGAAGTCAAAATCCGTTCACAACAAATGGTCGTGGCTGCTGTTGGTGCTTTCTGCTGTTGCGTTGCTCGCATTTGGCAGCACGCGAGATTCCGGCCCTCGCACACAAGCCGACCGCATTGATGCCATTACGAAAGTTTTGGCATGCCCGACGTGCTCGGGTGAGAGTGTGTATGTGTCGCGTGCATCTGGGGCCGAATCCATTCGCGCAGAGGTTGCGCGGCAAATTGCTGGTGGTCAGCAATCAGATGACGAAATCATCGCATACATCGAAGCCCGATTTGGAAGTCGCGTGTTGCTGGTACCGCGTTCGACCGGGCTTGATTCGTTGATTTGGGTGCTTCCCGTGTTCGTGCTCATCTGCGCGGTTGGAACGTTGGGCTTTGCGTTTCGTCGCTGGAAAGTGGTTGGAAGTGACTCAATTTCTGTTGAAGACGCGCAACTGGTGGAACGTGCGCTCCGTGAAGATCGGTAGTTCATGATGAACCCAGACGAACTGGCACGCCTAGAAGAAGAACGAAACTTCTTACTCGATTCGTTACGCGATGTTGAGCGTGAACGGGCTGCTGGCGACATTGACGACGAGGACTACGCAACGTTGAAGTCTGGCTACACACAACGTGCGGCAAATGTATTGAAAGCAATAGAAGCAGGGCAATCAAGTCTGAATCGACGTGCTCCGAAATCTCGCGCAAAGGCGATTGTGGTGTCGTTTTCGATCGTGGCGTTTGCGTGTTTGGCAGGTTGGCTGGTAGCTGATCAGTCGGGACAACGTTTACCCGGACAAACCAGTAGCGGCGGAATTGAAGACTCCACCGCCTCACTGTTGTCGCAAGCGCGTGCCATCAATTTCAGCGAGCCACAAAAAGCAATTGAGTTGTACAGCGAAGTGTTGAAACTTGACCCTGACAACTCTGAAGCACTGACATATCGCTCGTGGCTTATTGCATTGATTGCTCGTGACGCGGCAGACGACATCAAAATTGTTGCGCTTGCAGCTGCAACGCAAGGCCTTGAACGCGCAATTGAAGTTGACCCGAACTACCCAGATGCACATTGCTTCTTGGGCATTGTGCGTTTTCGCCTAGCTGGCGATGCGCTGGGTGCGAAGGAACAACTGGATATTTGTGCAGCGTCAAACCCACCCGCTGAAGTGATGGGATTTGTGTCTTCAATTATTGAAGAAGTTAACGCAGCGCTCCCGGGCTGAGTTATTCGAAGCGCGGCGGCGGCCAAGCATGACCGCCAGTAAATACGTCATTGCGACGCTCAAGTACCCACACTGAACCTTTGCGCGATTCACGGAAGCCACTGACTTCCATGCCGCGTCGCTCGAGTGCGTCAATAACTTCTGGGATCACGTCGCCATGGCTGCACATAACTGCGCCATCGGCAAGTGTGTGCATCCAGTCGACGGTGCCAATGAAATCAACACCTTCTGCAAGTAACTCATGCTTAACAACGGAAAGCCCAGTTGCTTTGGCCAGTGGTTCAAGGGTTTGTACACATCGCACAAATGGGCTGGAGTACAGCGCGGTTGGCTGTAGCGGGGCAATGGACTCTGCAATTACTTCGGCTTGGCGAACGCCCTCTGCCACAAGTGGTCGCAACGAATCGTCGTCTTCCCACTGGCTTCGCTTGCCGGCCTTTGCGTGGCGCACCAAAAATAGTGACATCAGCACTGAATCTAGTGGCGAGTTGAGGCAAACTATCTACGAGGTAATTATGGGATTTTTTGATCGCAATCGAGAAGACGTTGTAAAGCGCGGATATGACGGAGATCGTCTGCCGAGTGGGCAGTATTTAACCGAACGTTTTCCTGTTCTTCATGTTGGTGATGTCCCAACATATAAACCCGGCCAGTGGGATCTGAAGATTTTTGGTGCTGTAAACAACGAGTTCACGCTTACGTTTGACGAACTGAAGTCGATGCCGTCAACCACATTGACCACCGACATTCACTGCGTGACGAAATGGTCGAAGTTCGACACAACATGGCGCGGAGTGAAAGTTCGCGATCTATTCGATCGTGCGGACGTACAACCAGAAGCAGCATTTGTGATGGGCCATGCCGAATACGGATACACCGCGAACCTTCCGCTCGCCGACATTATGCGCGATGAGTCAATGGTGGTGTACGAGTTTGAAGGCGAAGACATTGAACCAATTCATGGCGGTCCTGTGCGATTGCTCATTCCAAATTTATATTTCTGGAAATCGCCTAAATGGTTGCGCGGTCTTGAATTGCGTAAAACCGATGCTCCAGG
Organism: Acidimicrobiaceae bacterium; assembly: GCA_947486675.1. GTDB lineage: Bacteria > Actinomycetota > Acidimicrobiia > Acidimicrobiales > Ilumatobacteraceae > UBA3006. The sequence goes on along the minus strand of CANKUF010000056.1, from coordinate 2,426 downwards.
TTTCTGGGAGCAAAACGGATATCACATGTACGGCGATCCGTTTTTAGAGCAGCGCTTTTCAGGCGACTAAAGCAGCACTAAACAGTGGTGGCACAAAACGTGTCGCCTTGTGGCAACGACGCTGAAGTTAAAGGAGAAGTGTCACCGTAAATTGCGGTGAGCATTCCTTTCACCATTCCACGATCTACTGCACAAATAACTGGGTGCTCAATTGCAACATCGCCGAATGGGCAGTGGTTGTTCACAATGCGAAGTTGATTGTTGCGCTGGTCGGTGTGTGCTGCAAAACCATGAGCAGTAAGTGCATCAGCAACTGCTTGCATTGCGGCACGCAACGACTTGTGCCCGGCAGAAATGTCGTCGCCTTGCATGCCCGCTGCCATTGCCAAACCGTATTGCTGGCCAACTTCTTCGGCCATTGCTTCTGCTTTGTCTGGGGGAAGCAATGCCAGAGTTTTTCCCAGCAGAGACAGCACTAAGTCGTCACTGCGAACAGGGAATGAAAGGTTGGTGTCGGCTGCCGCGCGGTACAACTTTGAAGGCCTGCCGGCGCCACCACGTTCGTGGCGATCAACAGCAACTTCTAGGTATCCGCCTGCAGACAATTTGTCGAGGTGATGTCGTGCAACGTTTGGATGGACTTCAAACTTCTCTGCTACCTGAGCGGCAGTGACACCTGACTCGCTTTCACGAGCGAACAGGTAAACGGCACGACGTGTTGGGTCTCCAAATGCCGAGGTGATCGCAGACACCTGCGCGGTGAAGGATCCCGAGGTGAGGTTGGCAGACTTGCTCGACACACAGGTATTGTACCTATGGCCATAGTGGAAATTATTGGAGCCCCATGTCAACCCCCACAACAGAACAGATCATTGAAGCCCTCCGCCCTGTAGAGGACCCAGAACTCCACCGTTCCATTGTGGACCTTGGAATGGTGCGCGACGTAGAGATGAAGGGCGGTGTAGTCAGCCTGACCGTGGTGCTGACCATCGCTGGTTGCCCGTTACGTAATGAAATTCAAAATCGTGTTGGTACCGCATTGCGTGCACTCGATGGTGTGAAAGATGTTGCGTTGAACTTCGGAGTAATGACCGACGACGAGCGCGCGAAGGTGCGCGAAATGTTGCACGGCAACCCAGGCGCAACTGCAGGTTCACAGCCAGCACAAGGCCATGCATCTGGTCGCGAAATTTCATTCGCACAACCTGGTTCAAAGACTCGACCAATTTTGGTTTCCTCAGGCAAAGGTGGCGTAGGAAAATCCAGTGTCACCACCAACCTCGCAGTTGCTCTTGCAGCGCAGGGATACAAAGTTGGCATCGTGGACGCCGATATTTACGGCTACTCAATTCCGCGCATGCTTGGTACCGATCGCGACCCAGTAGTGATTGACAACATGTTGTTGCCTCCCGAGAAGTGGGGCGTTCGGTGCATCAGTATCGGATACTTCGTTCCCGAAGGACAAGCAGTGGTGTGGCGCGGACCAATGTTGCACAAAGCGTTGGAGCAATTCCTTACCGACGTGTTCTGGGATGAACCAGACTTCTTGCTCATCGACATGCCGCCAGGAACTGGTGACATTGCATTGAGCCTCAGCCAGTACTTGCCGCGTGCCGAAGTAATCGTGGTAACGACGCCACAAGAAGCAGCGCAAAAAGTTGCCAAGTTGTCGGCAGCAATGGCCACGAAGGTGAACTTGCCAGTTCGTGGAATCATCGAGAACATGTCATGGTTTACGGGCGACGACGGTGTGCGTTACGAATTGTTTGGCAGTGGCGGCGGGCAATCATTGGCCGACGAACTCAATGTTCCATTACTCGCACAAATTCCACTCATGTCTGCGTTACGCGAAGGCGGCGACGATGGCCGACCAATTACTGCTGTTGCTCCAGACAGCGAAATTGGTCAAATCTTTGCTGGCTTGGCAAAACGTATTGCAGAAGAAATGAAGCCTAAGAAAATTTTCAGCGCAGCGCTGAAAGTGAATTAGCCTGCAAGTACTTCACTTCAACGAACGGAACAACAATGGAAATTCGCATCGGAATTCAACAATCAGTACGTGAACTCATGGTGGAGATCGACGACGAAAAGGCGCAAGCCAAGGCAAAGGCTGCTGCCGAAGCAGCGCTTACCGGTAAGACCGAAGTGTTCTCGTTGGTTGACAATCGCGGACGCGAAGTACTTGTTGCTTCAGCGAAACTTGCGTATGTGGAGTTTGGTGCACCGGAAGGCGCACGCAAGCTCGGCTTTGGGAGCTGACGCTGCCACAACTACTTGATCACCGCCTGCTCTTTGTTACGGGCAAGGGTGGGGTAGGAAAGACAACATTTGCAAGTGCTCTAGCCAGCTTTGCTGCGTCAACTGGCAAGAAGACCTTGATTGTTGAAATGGATGACAAGGGTGCGCTTGCGCGCTCATTGAACACC
>CANKUF010000055.1 GCA_947486675.1 Acidimicrobiaceae bacterium | reverse complement strand
ATCAAGGGTGCTCAACAGTTCGGACAATGTTGAGATATCTCGTGATCTCGATCAAGGTGAACGGAAGAAGAAGCGTGTACCAGATATGGCGGTTGGCATTGCGCTAATTGCTCTTGGGGTCATCGGATCCATGACTGTGTATCGCTCGGCATCAGCCACTGTTTCGGTTGTTGGAGTGGCTCGCAATTTGGACCGCGGGCGAGTGATTGAAGCAAGTGATCTACAGGCAATTCGAATTTCACCTGAGTCTGCACAATTCTTTGTTGATGCAAACAGCGCCGGATTGTTGCTCGGAAAAATTCTTACTGTTTCAGTTATGGCTGGCACCCCACTTTCAGAAAGCATGATGAGCACTGCATCGCCACTCGGACTCAATGAGGCTTTGACTTCTGCTGCGGTACCAGTTGGGAACATTCCGGCGAATCTCGCAGTAAACGACAAAGTGCGGCTTGTACTCACTCCAGACGCGACAATCACCAATGCTGCACCTCCTTTACTATTTGATGAAGTAGTCACAGTTTGGGCAATTGAACAATCCGACGATCTGAACAGTGCGGTAATTGTCACTTTCCGTGGACCGCTTCGATTGTCGCTTGCAATTGCGGGCGCAGGTAATGTGCGAATTTCTCTGGTGAGCGAATAGTCGGATATCGCTGTGAACGCAAACACGCACTCCGCATCTGATCTTGCAAATAGGCGGATACGTGATGCATTGGCTACTCGCATTGGGGAAGCACTTGCTGATGAACGTTTAGATCGACAAAACAGGGGAGATACGTATCTCAGCAGCAACTCTGAATTGGATTTTGCACGCCAGGTTTCAGCAATGGAGTGTGCCCGTTTGTCAGCATCTCGCAGGCAGGAAGGCCTACCTGCCTTAACTGATAGCGAAGAGCAGTTACTGATTGGTAGAGCAATTGACCAAGTCCTTGGTATGGGGTTACTTCAACAGACGCTCGATGACCCCGAAGTGAGCGACATCCATGTACGAGGGAATTCTCCGATATGGGTAAAGCTGCGGAGTGGGGTACGAGAGTGTCGTTCTTCAATTGTTGATCATGACGACGAACTCGTAGATCTGATTAGGCGCACCGCCGTGCGGATGGGGCGTAGTGAGCGTCGATTCGATGCAGGATCCCCAGAACTGAATTTGCAACTTGCAGATGGATCGCGCCTATTCGCAACAATGGAGATTTCGTCGCGACCAAGCCTTGTCATTCGCAAACATCAATTTGAAATCTCATCACTTGAAGACTTAGAGGCACGCGGAATGATGTCGCATGGAATTGCTGAGATGTTCAGAGCCATGGTTCGTTCACGTCGCAATGTGATTATCGCTGGGGGAACTGGATCTGGAAAAACCACATTGATGCGCGCATTGATTAACGAAGTACCACCCGAAGAACGCATTGTGACAATTGAAGATGCATATGAACTTGGACTTGAAAGGTTCGAGCATCTGCACCCCGATCATGATTCGCTTCAGTCACGCCCGGCAAATATCGAAGGACAGGGAGAAATAACGCTCGCTGATCTCACGAAGATGGCCCTACGTATGGACCCCGACAGAGTAATTGTTGGAGAAGTTCGTGGCGCCGAAGCATTTCCAATGTTGATGGCGATGAGCCAAGGGAACAACGGCTCGATGTGCACATTGCATGCAGATAGCACGCGGTCAGTATTCCCAAAACTTGCTGCGTACATGTCTATGTCGTCAACTTCACTACCAATCGAGACCACCAATTTGCTCATAGCGAGTTCAGTTCACTTTGTTGTTCACATTGAAGTTGTGCGCGGTCAACGAAGAGTGAGTTCGATACGAGAGGTAGTTGATTCAGATGGCTTGACCATCATGTCGAACGAAGTTGTGAGAAACCTCAATGGGACAGTTGGAATTGGGTATCCGTTGCGCGAAGAGACACGAGAATTATTCGAGGAATGCGGTTTTCGTGAAGAGATGCTGCGATGACAGGGTTACTCGTTCTCATCAGTGGAGCAATGTTTGGGTTAGGGGTTTTTCTGCTCCTCTCCATGCATGGAACTCGGTCAACTTGGCCGATACTCGTAGCCGTTAGGGCGTATCAATTTCGGTTGGTGCAAGTTGCCATCCCATTTGCCTTTGGTGTCACCCTCATGATTACCGGTTGGATTGTGGTTTCGATTTCGGTCGCACTACTTGTTTCGGCAATACCAGGTATTGGCAGGCCATATATTCAGACTCGAAACGAGCAAGAACTTGTAGATGGCATTGCTACATGGACCGAGCAATTGCGGGACACGCTGGCCGGGGCACACGGACTCGAACAAGCAATTGTTGCAACGTCAATCCATGCACCGCTGGTACTGCAGACCCATGTAAAGAAACTTGCATCATTCATTGGTTATGGGCCAATAGAGGACGGACTTCGTCGATTCGGAGATGACGTGAATAACTCGACCAGCGACTTCGTGGTTGCAGCACTTGTCACCGCCTCCCAACATCAAGCTCGTGACCTTGGAATGCTTCTTACGCAGATTGCCCAATGTGCACGAGATGAGAGCAAAATGCGCAGCCGAGTCTGGGTGGGGAGAGCAAGAACCAGAAGTGCGGTAAAGATCATTGCAACAGTAATTGCGGTATTCATCGCGGGTTTGTTCACATTTAACAGAACGTATCTGCAACCGTATGCATCAATCCAGGGCCAGGTTGTGCTTTCAGTAATCCTTGCAGTCTTTGCATCCTCGCTTTCGCTCATGCAAAGCATGGCCAAGATAGTCGAGCCTGAGCGATTTGTTCGCCGACGCACGGTCTTAAGCAAGTGATTAGATCGGTCATCTTTGGAGTCGTTGTTGCGATGGGGGTTGCCCTCTGTGTCGTTCCTTCGCTTTCAACCCAAATTCAAGCTGCCATCAAGTCCATAGTTCGTAGATGCATGGATGCCATTCGACTCAATACAGGTGCTCGATTGAACTCTGACCTTGTTATCTGTGACATTGATACAACGTCATTAGTTGCAAGCAAGCTGGCTGGAGCGGTTATTGGATTTGGCGTGTCAGCGTCTTGTTTGGTTCTGATGCAATCTGCAGGGGTTGCAGTTTCAGGTGGAATGAAGTTGATCACTCCAATTGTTGTTGCAGCTTTTGGTTTCTTATACCCAGAACACAAGATCCGACAGATGTCCAAGGCAAGACGCCGCTCATTCCTGCACTCTTTTTCTAGTTTTCTTGATCTCACCAATATCTTGCTCGCAGGCGGCGCAGGCACGGAAACTGCGCTCATCGCGGCGGCAGAGTCAGGAGACGGCTGGTCGTTCGAACAAATCCGTCGCGCTCTTACCGTTGCTAAAAGCGCAAGAACCTCTCCATGGAACGAACTATCTCGGTTAGGGGAAATGTATTCGTTACCTCAAATCAAAGAAATCGCTGGATCAATACAACTTGCCGGAGAACATGGTGCGCGCATTAGAACTTCACTGGCGGCACGTGCGGAATCTTTGCGCTATCGGCAAATGAGTGAAGTTGAATCATCGGCAAATTCTGCAACGGAGCGTATGGGGCTTCCAATGGTCCTGCTCTTCATCTCGTTCATTGTGTTAATCGGATATCCCGCAGTATCTCAGGTGATCGGAGGTCTTTAACGCATCACATTTGATTTGATCGAAACAAACCCAATTATTTAAGGAGAAAACAATGTCAATTCAGAAAATGCAATTCCAATATTTGTGGACCAGGTTTCTTGCTTCGCGAGAGCGAGACATAGAGTCTGGCGAAGTGAGTGCAACGACCGTTGTCATGGCCGCTGCGTTAATCGCCTTAGCAATCACCGTTGGGGCGACAATCACTTCACGAGTGCGCGATAAAGCAAACTCTTTAGATCTTGGATAACTCCAAGATGGAACGTGGCGAGACAACAGCACAGGCAGTGCTAGCAGTGCCTGTGCTGTTGCTGTTCCTACTTCTTGGAGTTCAGGTATCAATGTTTTTCAATACCGCTCAACTAGCTGCGATTGCTGCACAGGATGGGGCGATCGCAGGCTCGGTGCACGGGGGAAGTGAAATTCTTGCAATTGCAGCTGCCATAAAAACCACGGCAGAGCAAAGAGCGTCAGAGGCGAAAACTCCTGATGTACGAATAAACAATGGGGTAATAGAAGTCAAAGTGATTCTGCATGTTCCTTCAGTTGTACCGTTTTTCACTTCCTCTGTTGCCCGTTCAGCCTCTGAACCATTGGAGCGATTTGTTTTAGAAGTTGATAGATGAAGAGCGATCGAGGAAGTTTGACCGTCGAGATGGTGATTCTCGCCCCCATGCTGATGTTTATGGTGCTCTTTGGAGTTCATGTAGGTCGTCTGAGTGAAGCAAAAATGCAAGTTCAACATGCAGCCGACCAAGGCGCCCGTGTGGGTTCGTTAGCAGCAAAGTCAAAAATGGTTTCTGCGGCAATAGTGGCTGCGGAAAACGACCTGAAACTTGCTGGAGTCTCATGCACAAAGGTTTCCATTGATGTTGGTCTTGTTGTAACCGGCATGACAAATGCAGTACGAGTTCAAGTTGATTGCGATGTTCGTATCGATGGAACCGAACTACTTGGGCTACTCCCCGATCGGGTGCATGCTGTGTCTACAGAAGTCATTGATGAATGGAGAATTCCATGAACGGCAATAGTCGTTGTGAACTCGGTTCAATATCGGGGTTTGTCATGGTGCTTTCCATGACATTCGTAGCGTGTGCAGGCCTCGCCTTCGATGGTGGAAGGATGATTGCCGCCCGAGTGGAAGCCACCGATGCAGCAGAAAACGCAGCACGCGCTGGTGCGCAGCAAATCACTTCCTTGCGGAGCGGAAGTCCAAGCATTGACAGAAACTCTGCAGTTACTTCTGCTCATCAATTCTTGGAATCGATAGGGGTAACGGGTACTGCGACAGCTAATGAAGACTCAGTAACCGTCACGACAAACATCAAGGTACCAATGACCCTGCTGGGACTATTTGGGGTCAGAGATAAATCTGTTTCAGCAGTGCGTTCAGCACAACCATTTACCAGCCCATGAAACTCATACGCGTACTTACTGTCGGCACTGCATTTCTGTTCGGAATTCCACTGGGTTTGAGTACTTATGGCCTAAGTCCGATAGCACTGTTTTCTCATTTCGCAACTCTTCGCCAGATCATGGATGTGGAGTTACTCGTCAGATCCTGCATCGGTGTCCTTTTGTGGGCAGTCTGGATTTACGGTGCATCGTGTGTGGTTTATCAAGCAGTGTCTTTTAAAAAGCACGGAAGCATTGAGCCGTCCGAGAGGTTTTTCGCAAAGTCCGCTGCAACATTCGTTGTGGCTTTATGGCTTTTGACAAGTCAATCAACATCAAAAAGCCTCAACCAAGAAAGTGCTGTTGATAGGTCGCAATTTGAGATTTCAACATCTACACAGGCGAGTCGAAACGCTCATCAAAGTTTGATTCCCTCCGCATTTGCGGTCATGGCTCTGCTTTCCATGATTGAAGGTAGCCACAGGCGAAAATTACAGCTCTCGGTGAGTGGAATGTACGACGAGCCAGTTTCAAATGGGTCACGGCTGTTTTGGTCCAAACTTCGATTTCAGGCTTCTGCCTCTTCGCAAAACAGGGAAATCACACAAGCTCCTGAATCAGTAGTGATAACCATTCCGGTTGGGATGAATGGAGAAGAAACGGTATCTCTGTCAATCGGTGTAAATGATCAGATTTCATTGAATTCACCTGATGATTTGTGCGCTGAAGAATTTGGTCTGTATCTCAGCTGCTGCTTGT
>CANKUF010000054.1 GCA_947486675.1 Acidimicrobiaceae bacterium | reverse complement strand
AAATCGACAGCGTCATTTGTCCCGTGCATGCAAAGAATGCAACAGAACGACTGGTTGTACGAGAATCTGTAATAAGCGAAATAGCACAGAACGCAAGTAGTGCTACTGCCAATGTTGACGTGACATGGAGAACTGCATGCTCGTGGTTGTTCGTTGAGAGCGCTCGCTGAAGCACGTAATCAGATTGTGACGATAGTGAATCGGGCATGACGAATGTGCGGATGACAAATGTGGCGAACAACGCGACACCGGACCACAGCATGATGCGAGTGCGTAATTGTGTGAGGCGTTCAAGGTTTCGCCCCAGAATGATTCCCGCACAGATAAACGTGATCCATGGGAATACGGGGTGTGTGTAATCAACAAACGTGCGGATCAACAAATTGCGTGGCGAATTAGGAGCGGGTGACAGCCACTGTGTGAAGTTGCCCTGAAAGAACTGGTATCCACGCCATGCAGAAAGGCCCGTCGAAACTGCAATAGAAATCACCGATACCGCGATAAGGCTGCGGTTCGACCAGGTGCACATGACCGCTGCAATCAGTAAAAATGCTCCGTAATAGAAAAGGATTGTTCCTGGCCAAATCCACTGCACAGCCGCTCCTAAGGCGTAGAGAAATAACCCGCGACGAGCCAGTTTCATTTGCGCAGAACGAATGAGCTCAGCATTTCCTGACTGCATCGCCGATTGAACGAGCAACGCAATGCTCATTCCTGCAACGAGCACAAATGTTGCCGCGAACCGTGTGGTCAATATTCCTGAAAGCGGATTGAACACTCGCTCTGCAAATGATGGACGAGGAGGGTAGAACGCTTTGTCTTTGTTGAGGTATGAGTGATAATTCATCATCACCACGCCAACGAGAGCAATGGCGCGAGTGACGTCCAAGCTCGGAATGCGAGATGGACGAATGATGTTGTGAGTTATTCCCACGAAATGGTGTCAGCGCTTACGCGGGTAAGCGGCTGCTGGACGTCAACGCTTTCGCCAACACGAGGAATGCGTTGACCCTCTGGAACAAACAGCATGCTGGTGTGCATAAATGGAGGTTCAACGAGCGCGATGCGTTGCTGCGCGAAATGGAACGGACTTCCCACTCCAACAATTTCACTCACGCCATGCGCCGAGCCTGCTCCAACAATCACCACGTGTCCGCTTCCAGTAAGCGCACTCGACCGGTAGCCCGCAGTTCCACCAGCAACGTGATGAACATCAAGTACGTCGGCAGACAATTTCATCATTGACTTGTCGCCAAGCCACAATGCCGTACCGATGCGGGATATGAATGTGCGGTTCGGGAATTGTGAACGCAACACACCAATGTGCTCGGCAGTGAGGTGACTCACGTGAATTGGCAAATTATCGGTTAACAGTTCCAACCAACACGACACTTCGCCGCTGCGGTCTTGACCAACGTTATTCAATGGTGGGTGGATTGAATATCCAACAACATTGAGTGATGCCTGCGCACATGCCGACTGCAGTGCAGCGAGTTCGTTTCCAGCAACGCCAAAGCGCTGCATGGTGGACTGCAACTTCATGAGCACACTGCCTTGCCAATTATGTGAGCGAAGTGATGCAACGTGATCGAGCGATCCGACTGTGAGTACTGCACGTGCTGGGAGCGAATGCGGAATATGTGAACCAACAGGTGTGAGCACAACAGGAATAAGTGATGCGGGAACATCCGTGGCTTCGTAGACAGTTCCCACCGCAACATGGTCTGCAAGATGTATTGCTTGTTCAAACAAAATTGGGCGACCAAACCCGTATCCATTTCCCTTCACCACGGGCAGGGTGGTGCCGTGCTGGGAAGCGGTGAGTCGAACGTGATCGAGCCAAGCCTGGCGATTCACGGTGAGGCGCAAAGTCATTGGTCTTGACGGTATCTGACCGTTTTCGGGCAACATGGGGAACCCAGTTAAAAGCCGACTTGTTAAGTCAACAATCGACCTTTAGGCTAATGGAATGGCGAAAATCTTCAGTTTTCCAAACCCTGTGAATGAAACCTCTGCCCGCATTGTTGCTGGTGGTGCAGTGCTCATGGGCATCGCATTTGCTGTCACTGGTAATGGTTGGATCCTCGTTGCCTTGACCTACGGGTTCGTTGCTCGAGTACTTGCCGGCCCAACATTTAGCCCGCTTGGTCGATTGGCAACACAGGTGATTACGCCAAAGCTTTCACTTGAGCATCGATTTGTTCCTGGTCCACCAAAAAGATTTGCACAAGGCGTGGGAGCAGCATTCACCATTACGGCATCAGTGTTGTTTATCGCAGGCGCGCATGGCGCTTCACAACTGGTCATTGCAGCACTCGTTGTTGCAGCATTTCTTGAAAGCGCATTTGCCGTGTGTCTCGGTTGTATCGCTTTTGGCTATCTCATGAAGCTTGGTGTTATTCCTCAGGAAGTATGCGAGGAATGCAATAACTTCACTCCTCGTTCGCTGCAGACCTCTTCACTGTAGGAATAAGCGGCGCGGCATTGCGCTTAGCAATGGCGCCTTTCCATACCCCTGCACCGTAAGCAGCGTTATCCAACATTTTCATTAACGCAAAACGCACAACATCGAGATGTGGACGTTTGATCCACCATTCATATACGGCAGGCGCGAGTGCTGCAGCGATGAACAGTACTCGCAAGCGTTGTGAGAAAATTGCGAGAACAAAAGCAATTGGCCACCACACACGGCTAATGAGGTTCGCAGCAGATTGAGCACTTTTCGCAGTTGCATGAAGGGAGATACGGATGCTCTCATCGCGCAATTGCGGGAACCTTCGCAGCTTCTTTGCGGTTGCTGCAGAAGATGCGACTGCGACTCCGAGTGCAATAAGCGGCATACCGAGTAGTACCAAAAGCCATGTTGATGCCTGCCACACATTGAATTTTGCTGGCATAAGTTTTCCTTCGTGTCGTTTTGCCGGCGGTGCTGCCGATTCTCCATATGACATACGTTGTTGCACAAACTGGTGCAATGTTGCGCGTGGCAGGTGCGAACACTCGGCTTGTGGTTGGTAGCGACATCTCCAACCTGCATTGCTTAAGCGCCACACCATGTCGACGTCTTCGCCCGAGCGAAGCGATTCATCAAAACCAGAAATTGACCGCAGTGCTGCAGTTCTACACAGCCACATTGCCGATGGCACGTAAGCCACTCGCGTTCCGGAACACACACGAGCTTCAGATTCACCCATGTCGAGCACGCTGGCAGCGACTTCGTATTCGCCAACGATGTTTGCCGTTGCGCGCGATTTCACACGAGGTGCAACGAGAGCGACTTTGTCATCTGCAAAGTAGGGCAGGAGTTGGGAAATGGTGGTGTCGGAAATCGATACGTCAACATCAATACAGGCAACGAAATTAGTCGTTACGTGAGCGAATCCGGCATTACGAGCTACCGCTGGACCACTGTTCGTTTCAAGACGGATTATCTGTGCCGCACCCAGATCGGGAAGCGGGTGTGGCGAACAGTCATCTATAACAATCACTCCATGGAGTGCTGAGCACGTCGCAACTAACGCCTGCAGCGCCTCTGCCTCGTGAGCCGTGCGGATGTATGCGGGGATAACTGCGGTAACGGTGCTGAGTGAAAAGCGCGCAGAATCTGTTGCGCTTGGAATGGGGTGAATAGCTCCGGCATTCAGCAAACGTTCGGTCAAGACTTCATGGCCTGCAGGAAGAGTCTGTGCTCGCTCAATGCATTCGGCAATGGTTTGTCCGGCTTGCGAAAGTGAGAACAACTTCAGTGGTGAACCAGCAAGCACAACATTTCCGTTTGCTGGTCGACGCCATGAACTGTCGGCGATAAAGCGAACGTCGTTGTTCACGTACGGCTCCATTGCTGGTATGCGCTGAGGATAAATGCATGCAGGTTGTTGGTGAGTTCTGTGAGCAACTCGATTCCATGTTGTGTTGTTGCGCTTCTAGCGTCGCCAAGAATGCCGTTTGCGCTCACTGCTTGCACGCCTTGAGTGTGCAGATCATGTTGCAGCTCGCTCATTGGCTGCACATTGCCTACATCAAGCTTGTCGATGCGAACCAAGTTTGGGTTAATTGCCAACATCAGTGATGTCTCGGTGTGGCCTGCATGCGCATCTGCTCCAGGAATGTGTGGCCACCAACTGGCGATGTTGCGTCGCTCTGAATTTAAAATGGCAGTGGCTCGTTGTACTGCTGCCAAGTTTCCGCCGTGGCCATGAACCAAAATGACTCCTGTCGCCCAGTCGCAAGAGCGAACAAGTTCAACGATCACTGTGGCAAAGGCTTCGGTCCCTATGGAAATAGTTCCAGGGAATCCGGCGTGTTCGCCACTTGCTGTTACCGAAAGGGGTGGCGCAACGACAACGTTCTCCATGTTCGTAGTCGCCTGCACGCACAGATGCGTTGCAATTTGGGTATCGGTGTCTAGTGGGAGATGTGGACCATGTTGTTCAAACGAGCCAACGGGAACTACCACGCACGCATTGTGCGGAACTTCTGGCCACGTTGGCGAACTGGGCATGCCTTATTGTGACTTGCGTTTTTTCAAAATGAAACGCGCAAGTTCAATAAGTGCGGTGACTCCGATCGCGCAACCAAAGGCGAAGATGAACGCCAGCGTGTGGTTGTCCTCAAAGGTCTTTCCACCAATAAAACCGAGTAACGATGCATAGGTTGACCAGATGGCGGCGGCTGCAATAATCCAGCCAGTGAACCACTTGCGTTCTTGCTTGGTAATTCCACATGCCAGAGTCAAAATCGTTCGTCCACCTGGAATAAAGCGTGCGGTGATGAGCAACAGGCCACCGCGTTCATGAATTTGATGAATCACGCTCGCGAGTCGGTGCTTGCCTTTTTCGGTTCGCTCATAGCGCCGAGTAATCGAATCACTTGCGCGTCGTCCAAGAAAGTACGACAAATGGTCACCAATGAATGCTCCGCCAAAAGCGCACGCCATAACCAAACCGAGTGAAAGCGATCCAGAACCAGCACTCACGCCACCAATAATGACCAGAGTTTCACTGGGCACAATTGGAATGACGGAATCGAGTACCGCGATCACAAAGATGATGACGTAGAACCAATAGGAATCGGAAAAATCCTTAAGCCCATTAAAGAACTCAGTGATGAGCGAAATCATGTTGGTGGAAGCGCGAGTAATTTACGCGGCGAGTTCCTCGTTCGCGCGCATGCGTCGAATGTTTGGCAGGTGGCGAATGATGATCATGCCAACGAGTCCGAGCACTGCAACAATTTGCCACGAGTCAGGTTCACCGAAACCAACAGTGGCAATGACATACACAGGCACAGCAATGGTGATGGCGAGTGATGCAACTGCCGACTTGCCAGTGAGTTTGCGGATCACAAACCAAGACGTGCACAGCACAGCGCTCATTACTGGGTACAGCACGAACATGGTTCCACCGCCCGTTGCAACACCTTTGCCGCCGTGGAATCCGCGAGTTACGGGGAAGGTGTGTCCAAGCACTGCTGCGTATGCGCATGCATATGCCAAGTATGAAACGTTCAGTCCATCACCGAACTGATGTGTGAGGTAATACGCAATGCCTACGGATGCTGAACCCTTCAATACATCTGTCACAAACACCACAAGGCCGTACTTCCAACCGAGAAGGCGAATCACGTTTGACGTTCCCGGGTTGCCAGAACCTTCAGCGGTCACATCAACGCCACCGCGCTTGGCAACAATAAGTGCGCTCGGGATAGTGCCTAGAAAATAGGACACGATAATTGCGCCTGCGACATAGATCGGTTCAACGCCATTCAGTGAAAAGTCCATTATTTAGTGCCCCCAACTGTTACCGAAACCTTACGCGAGTGGTCCATGCTGGGTTTTGGAATGAGGGTCACGGTTGCGTTCTTCAGG
>CANKUF010000053.1 GCA_947486675.1 Acidimicrobiaceae bacterium | reverse complement strand
ACCAAGCGCACGAGCGATCTTTTTTGAAATGACACCGTCCTTGGTGAGGATGGGAATCATGAAGGGGAGGATGTGTACGAGGTGAGGTGCGTTTTTCCTCAGCCTCTGACGTTCGTGCAGCGCTTCGTAGACCAATCCAATTTCGCCCTGTTGTAAGTAACGCAAACCACCGTGAATGAGCTTGCTGCTCTTCGAGGATGTGCCTGATGAGAAGTCGTCCTTTTCAACGAGTGCGGTGCGAAGTCCCCGCGAAGCCGCATCCAAGGCCACTCCAACCCCGGTAATTCCGCCACCAATGACCAGCACATCGAATTGCTCACTTTTGAGACGCTCAATGTTGGCTTGGCGATCGAAATTCACCCCGTAAGCCTAAACGCCTGCTCCTCTCAGACCGCTATTTTGCGCCATATTCTGTCCATTTCTAATTTGCACAGATTTCTTATTCGCACGACTTGCTAATTAGGTTTCACCTGAATTATCTTGCTACTCATGCAAACGCCAACTGAACTCGCAGCGGCCTACCGCAGCCAGGGTCGCAAACTCACTCCGCAACGCCAGTTGTTGTTCCAGCTCATGCACGGCAACGACAAGCACCCAACGGCCGAAGCATTGTTTGCTGAAGCTTCGGCTCAGATGCCTGGCATTTCCCTTCGCACGGTGTATCAAACCTTGAACGAACTTGCCGAAATGGGCGAACTGCAATTCATCGATATCGGTGGCGGTGCAACTCGATTCGATCCAAACCTTGACGACCACCACCACGTGGTGTGCGTTGACTGCGGACAAATTCGCGATGTGCATGTAAATGGCACTGCCGCATTAAAGCCAGTTGGCATCGAAGACTTCACCATCAACGAAGTTGGAGTCGTGTTTCAGGGCGTGTGTTCAACATGCGAAAAGAGTCGTGCGAAGTCACCAAAGACAGCGCAAGCAAAGTCTCCTGCTCAGCAGGCGAAAGTAAGTAAGTAAAAACAACACCAAACAACAACAGAGGAGAAAATCATGGCAGGCCTCGCAGGCACCCATACACATGAAAACCTCAAGGAAGCGTTTGCAGGCGAGAGCCAAGCAAATCGTCGTTACTTGTGGTTCGCACAGAAGGCAGACATCGAGGGTTACCCAGACATTGCTGGATTGTTCAAGAACGTTGCTGACGGCGAAACCGGTCACGCACACGGTCACCTTGAATATCTTGCAGAAGTAGGCGACCCAGCATCGGGAGAGCCAATCGGCGACACCGAGCAGAACCTGAAGTCTTCAGTTGTAGGTGAAACCTATGAGTACACCCAGATGTACCCAGGTTTCGCAAAGACCGCACGCGACGAAGGCTTTGCCGAAATCGCTGACTGGTTCGAAACTCTTGCACGCGCTGAGAAGAGCCACGCTGGCCGCTTCGCAGAAGGCTTGAAGAGCATTTCCTGATCTAGGAAATATTCAGTACTTGGTGGATGTTGCATGGGCAACTGTGCAACATCCACTGCAAGTGTTTTAGTTCGATAACAAAGGCGCAAGAAAATGACAACAATTTACGATCCACATCACCCGCTCTATCTAGACGAGGCAGACACTCGCAAGGAACTCGAGCGCGTATACGACCTATGCCACGGTTGCCGCTTGTGCTTTAAGTTTTGCCCATCATTTCCAACATTGTTTTCATACATCGACGTTCACGACGATCAAGATGCCGGCAAGATGACTCCTGCTCAGCAAGATCATGTTGTTGACGAGTGTTTCCAGTGCAAATTGTGTTACGTAGTGTGCCCGTACATTCCAGAGCTTCATGAATGGGCACTCGATTTCCCTCGCCTCATGCTTCGCGCAGATGCCATGCGTCGCGCCAACGGCCAGGTTTCTACTCGCGACAAACTCACCACAGCAGTAATGGGTCATACCGATGCACTGGGCAAAGTAGCAACGAAAGCAGGAGTTGTCAGCAATTTGGTCATGGGTGCCAAGCCTGGTTCGCTCATTCGCAAAGTTGTGGAAAAAACCGCAGGTATTTCGAGCGTGCGCATGTTGCCGCCATTTGCCAAGCAACGCTTCACCACCTGGTTCAAGAAGCGTCCACAAATTCGCCTCACCAAATCGCAGGGCGATGTAGCGCTATTCCCAACGTGTCTTGTTGAATATCAAGACCCGCGCATTGGTCACGACATGGTGAAGGTGTATGAGCACAACGGCATTTCGTGTTCACTCGCCGGCACCACCAATTGCTGTGGCGCTCCGTACTTGCACTCTGGTGATATGGACACGTTCACCAAGGTTGCCGCAAAGAACATTTCCGAATTAGTGAAAGATGTTCGCGCTGGCAAAGACATTGTTGTTCCGCAGCCAACGTGCAGTTACATCTTGAAGAAGGATTATGTCGATTACGTCGGTGGTCCAGATGCCAAGTTGGTGTCCGAGCACACATACGACGCTGCCGAATATCTCATCAAGATTCACAAGACGGAAGGCAAGTCACTCGACACCGATTTCAAGGGAACGATTCCTGAAACGGTTACGTATCACACGCCTTGTCACTTACGTGCTCAAAACATTGGTCTGAAGAGTCGCGACCTCATGAAACTGACCGGCGCAAAGATCAAGCTGGTTCAGCAGTGTTCAGGTATCGACGGTATGTGGGGACTGCGTGCAGAGAACGCCCACTTGTCTATGCCTATTGCCGAAAAGCTCGGAAAAATGATCAACGAAGCAAATGGTGACGTTGTAACAGGCGATTGCCATTTAGCAAATACCGCAATCAATGAACAAACAGGAAACAAACCCGTACACCCACTGCAAGTAGTTGCACGTGCGTACGGCTTCACAGAGGAGAAATAATCATGGCAACCCCCGCCAATGCAGTGTCATCACGCAAACTCAACCTAGAAGACATTCTTGATCTTCGCGCATACGAGCGCATTCGCGAAGAGAGTCGCAAAACGAGTATCGAAACCAAGCGCAAGCGTCGCATTGGTCTTGGTGAAGTCGTCACCGTCATGTTCGAGAATCGTCAAACCATGTGGTACCAGATTCAGGAAATGATTCGTTCGGAAAAGTCAATGCACGACGAGCAAGTAATGGAAGAGCTTCACGCATATAACCCGCTCATCCCTGAGGCCGGTCAGCTATCGGCAACGTTGTTCATCGAACTGACAACTGAAGAGCAAATGCGCGAGTGGCTTCCAAAGTTGGTGGGCATTGAAAGTTCGATGCTCATCAAGTTGAGTGATGGAACCCAGGTTCGTTGCATCACCGATGAGGCGCATGCCGAACAACTCACCCGTGACTACATCACTGCTGCTGTTCACTACATTCGCTTCGAGTTCACTCCAGAACAAGTGGAGCTCTTTGCAGCCGGTGGAGCGCAGTTGGTGTGCGATCACCCTGCATACGGCGAAAGCATCGATTTGCCAGCCTTCACGGTTGCCGAGTTGCTCACTGACCTTCGCCCGTAAGGAACAGAGCTAGGCCCGTATTGGGCCAAATAGGCAAATTGGCACGAACACCCAACGCCGTCCTACAGTCACCCGCGGGGAAGTAGTCAGCATTTGGCAAAGGGGGCCGTGCATGGCGATAGCGGATGTGGCGTGGCGCAGCAAAGGCGCATGTCAAGGACTCGATGCTGAAATCTTCTACCCCGAAAACGAAGACCACGCTGAGTTTGCTTTATCAGTGTGCGGGGAATGCGCAGTTCGCATAGCGTGTCTTGATTATGCATTGGATACTCGCGAACAACAAGGTGTGTGGGGCGGAGCAACTGCTCGCGATCGCCGCAAAATGTTGCGCCAGCGCCGTCAATCTGCATAACGGAACAGCGCAATGAGCGCTATCGACGAAGTTGGCGGCTGGGCAGTAGTGCTCGGAAAGATTTCATCGGGAACCGATTTGTCGTTGAATGAATCTCGTGCTGCAATGCGAACGGTTCTTGAGGGTGAAGCAACATCAGCGCAAATCGCTGCACTCGTTATGGGGTTGCGCACCAAAGGTGAGAGTGCAGTTGAACTAGAAGGAATGCTCGCCGAAGTGCGCAATGCGTCTGCACGCGTTGACCTTCCTGCAGACATTGCATCACGCGCGATCGACATCGTTGGCACAGGCGGCGATAAGTCGCATTCAGTAAACATTTCCACCATGGCAGCCTTCGTTGTTGCAGGCGCAGGCGTGCCAGTGTGCAAGCACGGTAATCGTGCTGCTTCTTCGCAATGCGGAACAGCCGATGTACTTGAAGCTCTTGGCGTGCGAATTGATTTAGACCCGGCAGATGTTGCTCGCTGTGTTTCCGAAGCTGGCATGGGTTTTTGTTTCGCGCAGAAGTTTCACCCGGCATTTCGTCACGCTGGTCCAACACGCAAAGAAATCGGTGTACCCACTGCGTTCAACTTGCTTGGACCAATGGCCAACCCGGCAGATGTTTCGTTCATGGTGGTTGGAGTTGGCGACCCACGCGCTGCGGAAAAAATGGCTCGTGCAATTGCCACGCGCGGAGTGGAACGTGCATGGATCGTGCACGGACACGGCGGTCTTGACGAATTGTCACTCAGTGGGCCGTGCTCGGTTGTTGAGGTGCGCGACAACGCATTAAGCGAGTTCACCATCAACGCAAGTGACCTTGGTCTGCAGCCTGCAGATGTCACTGCAGTTCGTGGTGGTGACCCAGCGCACAATGCTCGCGTTGTGCTCGACACATTTAACGGTCAACTTGGTCCAGTGCGCGACATCGTGGTGTTGAATGCCGCGGCTGGGCTCACCGTTGCTGGCATAAGTTCGTCTATGAAAGAAGGCGTGTCACTCGCGCAAGCCTCAATCGATAACGGATCAGCACTACGAGTGGTCGAAGCATTAAAAATTTCAAGCAACGCTGTGGCACGATAGATCGTTATGAGTGCACTGCGCGTCCGCGTTCCCGCCAGTTCTGCCAACTTGGGTCCAGGGTTTGATGCGTTAGGCATGGCGCTGTCGTTGCATTTGGAAATGGGAATTGACGATGGGTCTGCACTTCCCGAATTTGCCAAGGTCATTGATGACAGCCATCCATCGCTTGCCGCGTTTCGCCATGCTGGCGGAACTGGAAATGTTTGGGTGCGCTCCGTCATTCCAATGGGTCGCGGACTCGGTTTTAGTGGTGCTGCGAGAGTCGCTGGCGTAGTGCTGGGCCACGCACAACGCAATGGCAAGGATTCGCTTATTGCAGACCGGAAAGAGTTGCTGCGTCTCAGCACCGAACTTGAAGGTCACCCTGACAACGTTGCTGCTTCGCTCGTTGGCGGAGTAACGGCAAGTGCGGGTGGAGAAGTAGTGAAGCTTCCACTCGGCTTCGACCCAGCGTTCATTGCTTGGGTGCCTGAAACCCAAACCTCGACCGAAAAGTCTCGAACAGCAATTGCTTCGTCTATTCCATTGCCAGACGTGGTGTTCAACATTGGTCACACGGCACTGCTGATGGCGGCATTTGCAGCGGGCGATATTGCGGTATTACGTGAGGCAACGAAAGACCGCATGCACCAAGACGTCCGCTTTGTGGCCTCGCCAAATTCGCATGAGGCGTTCAAGGCTGCATTGGCCACCGATGCCTGGTGTGCATGGCTTTCGGGCTCTGGCCCGACCGTGGGTGTGCTCTGTGCAAAGGCCGATGCTGCGCGTATTGCTGGCCTGTTGCCAAAGTCTGGTGCTTCGCACATCTTGAACATCGATCACGATGGGGCTGTATTCATTTAACTCCGTAACACCCGGTGGGCAGACTTCATTTGTACGCAATTGGCGCACACATGAACTCAATAACCGAAACCAAAGCCCACTGACAGTAACTACAGGAGCCATCATGGAAGCCAATAATCAATCAGTCCTTGTCATTAATTGCGAGTCGTGCGTTATGCGCGAAACCGATGCGTGCAG
>CANKUF010000052.1 GCA_947486675.1 Acidimicrobiaceae bacterium | reverse complement strand
GTGGTACGTGTTGCCCAACACAATTTGAGCGCCTAGTTGTTCGTAGTCAGAAGCGCTGAGGTATTTGATTGCACCGCGCGTACCAACCGGCATGAAGCACGGAGTGGAATACGTTCCTCTATGTGTCGTTGCAATTCCTGCACGCGCGCCACCGTCGCGAGCGATCTCGGTGAATTCAACTGGAAACATTTGTTCCACGGTACAGCAGCATCGCATCGCCAAACGACAACATGCGATATCGCTTCTCAATTGCTTCCGCGTACATTGCTCGCCATTTCACACCAATGAATGACTCCACCATCAGCAGAAGTGTGGTTCTTGGCATGTGGAAGTTGGTCATCATCATGTCCACAACTTTCCATTGGTATCCAGGAGTAATAAACAGATTCGTTCGTCCTTGTAACTCTCCAAACGTCGCTGCACTTTCCAGTGCTCGCGTTGCCGTGGTGCCAATGGCAATCACTCGCCCGCCGTTCTCTCGCGCACGCATACATTCATCAAACGTGTCGGCTGGTACGCGATATGACTCAGTATGGATCACATGATCAAGTGGGTTTTCAACTGAAATGGGTTTAAACGTGTCGAGCCCAACCACTAATTCAACTTCTCGAATCTCTACCCCCGTCTCGCGTATTCGGGCCAGCAATTCGGGTGTGAAGTGCAACCCTGCAGTTGGTGCTGCTGCTGATTTCTGATCGTGCGCGAACACCGTTTGGTAACGGCTTTGATCGACGAGCGTCGTTGTGATGTACGGAGGTAGAGGCATCTCTCCTGTATTCAGGATCTTCTGCATTGCCTCTTCATGAGAGCGTGCAACAAATTGCACGAAGAATGTGTCACCTGCTTGCGTTCGCTCCCCAATTTGCAACATGACTTCGCCCGAGTTATCAAGCAATTCTTCGCCTAGAGAAAGTTTTCCTCCCGGTCGTACGAGCGCTTCCCACAGCATCTGGCCGGCATCACATTCTTCCAGCAGCAGAACTTCCACTGCTCCACCAGTTCTTCGTTTCAGCTTCAGTCGTGCAGGCAGCACGCGCGTGTGATTAACAACGAGAACGTCGCCCGCACGTAAGTATTCAACAATGTCGCTCACGTGTCGATGCTGCAGTCCGCTTGCTGAGCCGACGAGTAGCCGAGCAGAGTCGCGGGGCTCAAGTGGTGTTTGAGCAATGAGCTCTTCTGGCAACACGTAGTCGATGTGTGAGATATCCAAGATCAAAAACCTACAACGACAAAAGTGTGTTTGTCAGGAAAACAGATGTGGATCTTGTGCTGGAGCAACAAGACCCAAATGCGTCCACGCCGAAGGCATTGCTACTCGTCCGCGTGGCGTGCGTGCGATAAGCCCCTGCTGGATGAGAAACGGCTCATAGACGTCTTCGATGGTTTCAGTTTGTTCACTCACGCTGATGGCAAGAGTGGAAAGACCAACAGGACCACCATTGAACTGATTGCAAATTGCGCCAAGCACCGCTCTGTCCACTTTGTCAAGACCAAGGTCATCTACTCCGAATACGGACAACGCTTCGCGCGCAGAGGCTTTATTCACTTTCCCATTACCTCTGACCTCAGCAAAGTCGCGGACGCGACGCAGCAATCTGTTCGCGATGCGTGGGGTGCCACGCGACCTGCGGGCTATTTCTGCAGCACCTTGATCGTCAATGGTGACATCCAAAATTCCGGCAGCACGGCGAACAATGCGCTGCAGTTCTTCGTCGTCGTAGTAATCGAGTCTGGCAACAAGACCGAAGCGATCACGCAACGGTCCGGTAATCATTCCCGTACGCGTGGTGGCACCGATCAAAGTAAATCGTGGAAGCGTCAATCGAATTGACGATGCAGCAGGTCCTTTGCCAACAACAATGTCGATCTGAAAGTCCTCCATTGCTGGGTACAAGATCTCTTCAACTGTTCGCGATAGCCGGTGAATTTCATCAATGAACAACACGTCATTGGGTTCAAGCTTCGTGAGAATGGCGGCGAGATCTCCAGCGCGCTCGAGTGCTGGACCAGACGTGATGTGAATGTGGGCATTCATTTCTGAAGCAACAATGGACGCCATCGTTGTCTTGCCAAGTCCGGGAGGACCAGCCAACAAAATATGATCTGCTGCCTGACCTCGACGACGAGCAGCCTCAAGCACAATGCCGAGATGTTCTTTCAATTCTCGCTGGCCAACAAATTCGTCTAGCGACTTGGGACGCAATCCGGTTTCATCGGCCTGCTCAATGTGATCCTCTGGGCGATACTGCGGGTCTACAAACTCTTCACGCACGTCGTACTCCTAACGCATTCAAGGCTTGACGCAAAACATTTTCGGCAGAATCCGTTGCAGAGAGATCACGCAAAACTTCGCGAATTTCTTCGCTTGAATATCCCAGACCCGTAAGTGCTTCGCGCACATCGGTCATTACCGACGTACCAACTGTTTTTCCATCCACCATTGCATCCAATACTGGCAACTGCAGTTTGCCGCGCAATTCAATGAGCAAACGCTCGGCTGTCTTTTTACCAACACCTGGAACCAACGTGAGCGCACCATGATCGTTAGTGGCAACAATGTCGATGAGTGCGCGAGGCGAATGCGTGGCCAAGATAGACATGGCCATGCTTGGCCCTATTCCATGTGTTGCAATCAGCGTGTCGAAAGCGACTCGCTCTTCTTTTTCGAGAAAACCAAACAGCGTTTGAGCGTCTTCGCGAATGTGGTGATACACGTGCATAAACGCTTGTGATGTTGGTTCAAGTTCAGCAAGGGTGCGCGGAGTGACGTGGACCAAATATCCAATGCCACCGACTTCGAATAACACTGTTGAATCAGCATTGCGCTCAACCACCGTTCCCCGCAACGAGCCAATCATGACTTCGCACCCGACGTTGCGCGCTTCACACTATTTACTAACGGCGAAACCGCCAGATGACATAATGCAACTGCTGCCGCATCAGCCGCATCCGCTGGTGTTGGCAACACGCTGAGCCCAAGACGACGTTGCACCATTTTTTGCACTTGCAATTTATTTGCCGTGCCCGAACCAGCAACCGAACTTTTCACTTGGCTTGGTGTGTACTGCACTACTTCGATGCCCAACTTGTACGCCAGTGCGAGCACCAGTCCACTCGCCTGCCCAACACTCATTGCGGTGCGCACATTGTTTTGGAAAAACACTTGTTCAACTGCGATAGCCGTTGGCTTCACTTCTTCGATCAATGCTTCAAGATCGCTCTGCAACAATGCCAAGCGCCGTGGCAGCGAGTCCTCTTTGGGCGAAGTTAATACGCCCATTGATATGGCATCAATGAGGCCTCCAGCGCGTGGGGCCAATGCCGCGAATCCACATCGCGTAAGGCCAGGGTCTATACCCAGTACCACGGTGGACGACGGGGCGAACATATGTTCAAGCCTAGTTGGGGCTGCTAGCCGAGTTTGGCCTTTTCTACTGCAGCCACCAGTTCCCCAACTGGACGGAAAGAAAGCCCTACAAGGGCACGGTGCACATAGCGGACTACCCCAGAACCATCAATGACGAACACACTGCGGCGTGGCAACCCAAGAGGTCCAAGAATGCCGTATTGCTTAGACACCGACTTATCCACGTCGGCGAGAAGCGGAAATGAGAACCCGTGCTTGCCAGAAAATTCATCATGGCTCGCCACATCCTGCGATGAAATTCCCACCACTTGGGCACCCACCGAATCGAACTCGCTCATTTCGTTGTTGTACGAGCACAGTTGTTTTGTGCATACCGGAGTGTTGTCGCCCGGATAAAACACCAACACCACTGGCTTGCCTGAGAAGTCGGACAGGGAGTACGACTTGCCGCCTGTTCCCTGCAGCGTGAACTGCGGTGCTTGATCTCCAACGTTGATTGTCATTGTGCTACCTCGTTTAATAGTTCGTCTGAAATGTCAAAGTTTGCGTATACATCCTGCACGTCGTCGTTGTCTTCAAGATCGTCCATGATTTTCAAAATTGCTTTTGCATCATCTGCGCCAGTTACGGCAACGCTCATTGACGACACCATCGTGCTTGCAGCCGACACTACATTCATTCCCGCGCCCTCGAGTGCAGTTTTCAGTTCAAACACCGTTGTTGAGTCACAGGTAACACGCCACGAATCGCCATCATCAGCAACATCTTCAGCACCATGATCTAGTGCAACAAGCATCACCTCGTCTTCGCTGATGGTCTTGTCAATCTGCACAATTCCTTTACGCGAAAACTGCCACGCCACAGCACCAGGTTCTGCAAGTGCGCCTCCCGATTTACTGAATGCCATACGCACATCTGCTGCAGTTCGATTTCGATTATTCGTCAGTGCATCCACCAGCATGGCTACCCCACCAGGCGCATACCCTTCGTACGTCACGGTTTCGAATGCTGCTCCAGTTTGTTCTCCAAGACCACGCTTCACCGCGCGATCAATGGCATCGTTCGTCATGTGTGCTGCTTTAGCTTTTTGAATAATGGTTCGCAGCGTGGCATTACTCGATGGATCTCCACCGCCTTCGCGCGTGGCAACTTCAAGTTGGCGCGACATCTTGGCAAATATTTTTCCTCGCGCAGCATCAATTGCACCCTTCTTGCGCTTAATCGTTGCCCATTTGGAGTGACCGGACATCGCTATGCCTCCTGAAGAGAATCGGTAAACAATGAATGGATTCGCACATCGCTTGTGAGTTCAGGATGAAATGAAGCAACCATCACTGACCCCTGTCGTGCAAGTACAACGTCTTGACCATGTCTGGCCAAAACTGTAACCCCTTCACCGCAGCGCGCAATTTGTGGCGCACGAATGAACACCGCGTGGAAATCATCGACAAATCCATTAACAGCAATATCGGTTTCGAAGCTGTCAATTTGACGGCCATAGGCATTGCGCTTCACATCAATGTCAATAGCCCCAAAACTCTTCTGGTCAGGACGACCATCAAGCACACCCTGTGCAAGCAGAATCATTCCTGCACACGTACCAAATACTGGCATCCCCTGCTTCAGCCGCGCGTCGATCGATTCAAACAACCCTGATGTCAGGAGCAAATGCGACATTGTGGTGGATTCACCACCTGGCATCACTAACGCGTCAACTGATTCCAAATCTGATGGTGTACGAACTTGAATCGTTTCGAACCCAAGTTCGCCCACTACATGTTGATGAGCCTCGAAAGCGCCCTGCAATGCAAGAACGCCAACTACGCGAGACAAGAGGTGCTGCTTTACCAGCCGCGGTCGGCGTAGCGCTCGTTGATCTTGTCCATTCCGATGCCAGTCATCGGCGCTCCAAGATTGCGACTTACCTTTGCCAACACATGAGCATCGCGGAAGTGCGCAGTTGCTTCAACAATCGCTTTCGCGCGTGGCGACGGATCGTCACTCTTGAAAATTCCCGATCCAACGAATACCGCTTCAGCACCAAGTTGCATCGCTAATGCAGCGTCTGCAGGTGTGGCTATGCCACCAGCACAAAAGATTGGCACCTGCAACTTGCCTGTCTCGGCAATTTCTTGTACGAGCGGCAATGGAGCACCGAGCTTTTTTGCCCAATCAAACAACTCGGCAGAGTCGGCCTGTGTAATTCGGCGAATGTCACCAAAAATACTGCGCAGGTGACGAACAGCCTCAACAACGTTTCCGGTTCCTGCTTCACCCTTAGAACGAATAAGTGCAGCGCCTTCACTAATACGACGAAGGGCCTCGCCAAGATTTGTCGCACCACATACGAACGGAGAAGTAAATGCGAATTTGTCGATGTGATGCGTTTCATCGGCTGGTGTAAGTACTTCGGACTCGTCAATGAAGTCCACGCCAAGTGCTTCAAGAATTTGTGCCTCAACGAAGTGGCCGATGCGAGCTTTGGCCATAACCGGAATAGTGACAACGGCTTTGATGCCCTCGATCATTTCTGGGTCGCTCATGCGAGCAACACCACCGTCGCGTCGAATGTCGGCC
>CANKUF010000051.1 GCA_947486675.1 Acidimicrobiaceae bacterium | reverse complement strand
GCTGTCGAGGTCAAGAATTCGCCCATGAATCACCGGAAGATTTGTAGTCATAAGGAAAAGATAACAGCAGTTTCACGGGTGACACCTTGCTCGCCGCTGTCGCCTGCCCAAAATCTTAAGTAACCTTTCTATTGATGACGTGAGGTGTGTCGGCGAATTTCGCACCACATTTCGCACCATCCCCGCCCCCGTAGCTCAGTGGATAGAGCGACGGTTTCCTAAACCGCAGGTCGCATGTTCGATTCATGCCGGGGGCACTAAGAAAGCGTTGCCCACACGGGCTGATGATCGGACGCATCTGTAATTCCGTCAATGTGAGCGTTGACTACTTCAAAGTGTGGCGAAACAAAAATAAAGTCAATGCGCAGGTCGCGGTCAGTTCCTTGTTCTGGGTTTTTCTTGAATGTCGCAGTTGATGCCGCAGTCGCTTCAGAAAGTGACCATGTATCAATAAATCCTGCATCGGTCACAAGTTTGATCACGTGTGAATCAGGCTCGTCATTAAAGTCGCCAGTCAGAATGACCTCGACTGGCATTTGTGGAGCAGTGTCGTTCATCTGCCAATGTTCGCGATACTCATCGTCGCCTTCATCGCCATTCCAAGCACCGCCTTCAACCGTTGCGGCCGCACAGTGTTTGAGGAGCGATTCGATTTGTGTAATTCGGTTGGCTTCGGTGACATCGGTGAGATGAAGGTTGATGACCCGAATCTGTCCCTCGGGTGCAATGATCACGGCTTCAAGAGCAACGCTCCACATGTTCATATTGACACCCGTGTCATCTTTTGGCATATGAATAACCCGTGATGATGCAATTGGATATCGACTGGCGATCATTTGACCGCCTTGTCGCCGGCGGTTTTCAATGGTTCCATCGGGGTGTATTTGGCTCGCATCAACATCGATAGACGGCCCAAATACGCAGTATCTGTCAGGAAGTAACTGTTGAATCTCGGCAAACTGGTCAGCCATATGGGTACGGCGCCAATTGCGGTCAATCTCTTGCAGGCAGATGATGTCGGCGTTGCGAATCGGTTCTATCGCTCGCGCGAGGTCATAGCGGTTGTCTGCTCCTAATGAATACTGGATGTTGTAGGAGCAAACAGACAGTGATCTCATATTGCACAGCCTATTGAGTGGCTAGTGTTGGTTTCATGCAAAACAAAATCATTCTTCGTGTATTCGTTACAGCAATGTTGTGCGGATCGTTGATGCTTGCTGCGTGTGGCAGGGCCACAACAGTCACAGGGGTGTTACGAGTTGCAAATGATGCCGGCTTCGGTGGCGCCGAGACAATGGACCCATATGACGGCAACAGAACATGGCCAACTATCAACATGGTGTTTGACCGACTTATTGGTGTTGACAAAGACTTCTCGCCAATTCCAGAGCTTGCTCTCTCATGGACTTCTAACGAAGATTTGAATGAGTGGACTCTTGTTCTGCGTGAAGGTGTTGTGTTTCATGACGGCAGTGAATTCAATGCCGATGATGTTGTGTACTCGATTAATCGCATGATTGACCCAGAGTTTGACTCGCCAGTGCGCGCGGTGCTTGGAGTGATTGAGTCCGTTGAAGCAGTTGATAACTACACAGTCAAGCTTTCGTTATCAACTGGAGAAGCAGACCTTCCGTCGTTGCTTGCTGACTATCGCGCGCTCATGACACCTGTCGACTCACAGGCAACCATTGGCAAAGCGCCAATTGGTACGGGGCCATTTCGAATGGAGACATTTGATCCTGAAGGAACGACTGTTCTTGTAGCGAACGAGAACTATTTCTTCGGTAAGCCTGAACTCAGCAAGATCGAAATCATTACGTTTGCTGATTCACAATCTGCTGCGCAGGCACTTGCAGGCGATCAAGTAGATCTACTGCTTGCCATTGACGGCAAGTCATCATCAATCTTTGGTGACACCTCTAAATTCACGTTGCAGACAATCCCATCTGGTGACTGGAATGCAATTGATTTCCGTGTTGATCGAAAGCCATTTGACGATGCGCGTGTGCGAAAAGCGTTGCGAATCGCTGCAGATCGTCAAGTAATTGCAGACACTGTGCTTGGAGTAGGCGGTGGAGTCGCAGCATGCGATACGCCTGTTTGGACAGCAGACCCATATAGATGGGACGGACCATGCGCGAAAGATACCGAAGGCGCAAAGGCACTGCTGGCCGAAGCTGGTTTCCCAGATGGAATTGACATCGATATTTACACCAGCGATGTTGAAGTGCATATGGTGGAACTTGTTGAGGCATATCAGCAACAAGTAAAGGATGCAGGAATTCGCGTGACGATAAAGATGGCCGATGCAAGTGGATTCTGGGATGACGTATGGATGAAAGAGTCTGCATTTGTTGACAGCTGGGGTCAGCGTCCTGCTGCTCAGGTGCTCAACGAGGTATATCGCAGCACTGCCGCATGGAACCCGACCGGCCAAGTGGATAAAGCCCTTGACGCAATGCTTGACGACGCCAGATCAACCAAGGACTTGGCGCAGCGCAAGCAAAAGTACATTGCAATACAACAGCACATCTTTGAAAATTCCGGAATATTCCTGCCGTATCACAAGACTCTTACGCGAGTAATGAGCAGCAAAGTCAAGGGAATAGATCCAATCGTGATTGATGCAGTGCGATGGGAGCGAATCAGCGTTTCGTGATGTTGGCATGAAGAATTTGGCACGAAGAGCGCTGTTCACAATTGGTGCATTTGTATCTCTTGCTGTTCTGTCATTTCTAGGAATTGATGCCCTGCCAGGTGATGGTTGCACCGCATTACTTGGTCGATTTGGCACAGAAGCCAAGATCGCCGAGTGTCGGGTGGAGCACCATCTCAATGACCCTGTAGTCGTTCGTCTCGGAAGTTGGGCGAGTGATGTTGTGCAGGGAGATCTTGGCTACTCAATTAAGCGCGACGAACAGGTTGCGCAGATCGTTTTGCCACGAATACGCAATACTGCGATGCTGGCTTTGGTCGCCGCTCTTATGGCGTTTCCAACTGCAATTGTTGCTGGTTTGCTTATTGGCCGCTTTCCACGAAGCCGCATCGGTAGAGCAATCAACACATTGGGAGTAGTCGCGATGACGCTTCCTGAGTTTGTTATTGCCACGATTTTATGGTTGGTCTTTTCGATCTGGATCCCAATATTTCCTGGTGTAACAGTTGTACCGAGCAACGCAACATTCGTGGAGCTCCTGCCACATATTTGGATGCCTGCGCTCACTCTGGCAGCAGTTGTGTTTGCGCACTCAATGCGCACCATGAAAGCTGGAGTAACAACGATTCAGGCGATGCCTTTTGTCGAAAGCGCCCGGCTGCGGGGAACTAAAGAACGAGTAACTCTTCTGCGCCATATTTTGCCAGCAGCATTGCCACCTGTAGTGAACACGATTGCAGTAGATGCCGCCTGGCTTCTTACTGGCACTTTTGTGACTGAAGCCATTTTCAATTATCGGGGTTTAGGCAGATTGACCATTGATGCAATTTCAGATCGCGATACTGCGGTCATCTTGCCGATTGTGTTGTTTAGTCTCGGTGCGTATCTAACGATGTCACTCATTGCAGACACGGTTGTTCGACTTCTTGATCCACGACTAAGACAGCATCGATCATGAACAATTTGCCGCAGCATCGTTCAACGCGAATTCGCACATTTGTGTATTGCGTACTTGGGTTTCATGCAGTTGTGGCCCTCATTGCGCCGTTCCTGCCGTTAATGCCCACAGACAAGCAAGATTCTGGCGCAATGTTGCAAGGATTCTCATCTGCTCACTGGCTGGGAACAGATGCACTGGGTCGAGACGTCTTGAGTCGGGCGCTCCACGGAGGCAGACCATCTCTTGTAATTGCGATTTTGGCAACTGCGCTCTCTGCGGTCATCGGCATTGCACTGGGCTCACTTGCTGCATTGGCTGGTGGTTGGGTCGATGAGGCATTGTCTAGGTTGATTGACTTCTTGCTTGCATTACCAACATTGATATTGCTGCTACTGATTGCAAGTTTCTTTGGGCACGATCCATTCATCTTGATTGTCACTCTTGGTTTCATGTACGCGGCCCCAATTGCGCGAGTAGCGCGTGCAAGTACGCAAGTGTTACTGGCTCGCGACTTTGTGCGAGTAGCAAGACTGCAAGGCGGTCGGGGAGTCAATATCTTGCTCGGCGAGGTGCTGCCCAACGTATGGAGAGTGGTGTTTACCGAAATTGCGATGCAATTTACTTGGATCATTCTGGCGTTCAGTTCGCTTTCATTTTTAGGACTAGGTGCCAGCCCGCCAACACCAGAGTGGGGCTTGATGATCGCTGAGGCACGTTCGTATATGACGATCAATCCGACTGCTGTGATTGCACCAATCGTGATGCTTGCTTCTCTTGTGTTGGCTGTTCAGGCACTGGTGGACCGCGAATGAATGCCATTTTGCAGTTTGATCACGTGTGCGTAGAGGCTCGAGATGGAAATCGGGTTGTGACTCCGATTCTTGATTCAGTAGATCTCACAGTCAAAGCGGGCGAGAAATTTGGCATCGTCGGAGGATCAGGAAGCGGAAAGTCGACGCTGTTGCGTATTGCGGCTGGAGTGTTATCGCCAGGCTTGCATCACACATCAGGAAATGTGTCGACGGCAGGGGTAAGCATGCTTACTGTTGCGCCAAAAGTTCGTCAGCAAATGTATGGCAGCTCAGTTGCTTTAGTTGCACAATCTCTCGGTGAAGCGCTTACGTCTCACTTAACTGTGCGAGCACATTTTCGCGACACGCTTGGTCGTGACGTGTCTGACGAAACAATATTGTCGTCGCTCGATGATGCTGGTTTGGATGGTGCAAAATATCTGAATCGCTACCCACACCAGATTTCTGGAGGGGAGCGTCAGCGCGTGTTGCTCGCTCTTGCACTTGTGCGGTCGCCGTCCTTGTTGTTGCTCGACGAGCCAACCTCTGCATTAGACGTTGGGATCGCTGCAGATGTGCTGGCAACGATTGTTCGATTGCAAGAGTCGAGAGGTTTCGCACTTGTGTGCGTGAGCCACGATATTGGTGTTATCGGAAGAGTGTGTGATCGAGTTGCGGTCATGAGCCGTGGCCGAATCGTGGAACACGGTGCAACGAGGCAAGTTTTTGCTGCTCCAACAGATCCGTATACGCGTTCGTTGCTTGCCTCAATACCGCGCTTAGATGTGCGAATACGAGAACCTCATGCAAGCGTGCAACAACCGGTGGTGGTCGTACGTGATCTGACCGTTATCAGAAACGGATCTTCACGAGCCCTTGACTCAATAAATATTGAGGTTGGAAAAGGTGAAGTAGTTGGAGTTATTGGTGAATCGGGGAGTGGCAAGTCCACGCTTTTATCAGTCATCTGTGGGCTTGTTCCCAGCACCTCAGGCTCAATTCACAATGCACATGGCTTTGATCTCACGACGCCCTTGCGCGATCGTCCTGCTTCAGTGCTTTCCGAAATTCAAATGGTCTTTCAAAATCCAGATGACTCCCTAAATCCGGTACGAACTGTTGAACAGTCAGTGGCGCGCTATACCCACGCCGACCGAGAAGCGGTGTTGGCGGCGCTTGATGCGGTGGAGTTGTCAGAGCAGTTTCTAACACGTCACCCAAGTGAGATGTCGGGCGGAGAAAAACAACGCGTTGCAATCGCGCGAGCGTTGTTGGCGCATCCACAGCTGTTGTTGTTAGATGAAGTTACATCTGCTCTCGATGTAACTGTGCAGGCCTCTGTTGTGAAAATGCTAGCAAGCGTGCAAATCGCAACGGGAATGTCAATGGTGATTGTGTCGCACGATATTGCCCTGATCGCGTCATTTGCCGACAGACTTATTGTGCTGAGAAATGGTCAGGTCGTCGAACAGGGTTTTGTTGGCGACGTAATTGACTCTCCGTCAGATCCCTTTACGCAACATTTAGTGAAATTGGCTAAAACAAATAGCTTCTGATTTGTA